>JAJZCT010000262.1 GCA_021828925.1 Planctomycetota bacterium | reverse complement strand
ATGAGATATTCCATTTGGACACATGGTTTTTACCTCATAAGTCATAAACAGTTCCTCAATGAGTCAGGTTTCCATCGCCAAGGCCGTTGACGGTTCAATGCCAACGCCTGTCAAGTATCAAGCCCGCGGAAGTATACACCATTGCGGCAGGGGTAAAAGTACCACTTTTAATCAAGTGTTGTGACTTTTTTCGTCACTGCTGATCTCAGTTCCCCCATGCCGCAACGATAGCATTTCCCAAAGCCGCTCCCGCACTGCTATTCAGGCTTTTACAACGGGCAAAACCAGCGTGCCTCGGCGGTCGCAAACAGCCCGTGTGGCAGCAACGGCCGGCGATTGACTTCCTTCAGACGCAATCCCGCCGGTATCCGAGCATCGTTATCCTTCTATTAAATTTTTTGTAGGATATACGTCACTCCCGCATTGCCCGGAAATTCAATCCGCCCCGCGGCGTCCGCGTGAACGGATAGACCGTTGGATATCCGATAGGCGGCATGGGGTGTCAAATGGAATATCTCATATCGGATTTTACGCTGCCCCGGAATCCGCACAATAACGCGTTCGGGGCCATAGGTCACATGTAATTGCCCCACCTGATAGTCGAATGCAATAGGCTCAATCGGTCGAATTACCACGCGATCCATGTAAACATCAATACCGTAGCGCATGGTACGCATGACCATGGATACGATTTCAGGATATTCATGATAATAAGGCGTCCGAATGCATTGTCCCTGGGCGTTATATCGCTCCGTCAGCCACGTGTTGGCCAACAGATCACCGCGAATATTATGGTACGTGCGGTTGAACATGGCGCAATTGGAAATCGTGGGATAACGATGACGCGATTTCATATCAAGCCACCAGATTCGCCCCATGGCGGTGGCCGAGTCGCCGGTGTTGCCATGATAGCAATCCGCCGGGCCATAGTATTTTTCGGAAACCCAGGTACCGCGGCCGCCGGGGTGTGTGTGCGGCCCATTATCCAGGCGTGAAAACATAGCCGCCCGCCACGCCGGGGCCTTGACCACGCCAAACGCCAGCGCGCCAAAGTTTCCGTCATAATCCACAAAATCCCGGATGGTTCCATTGGTGTTACGCTGCGTGACAAAATGATCTTTACCATTCCATAACTTAGCGCGGATACCTTCGCTGAGGGCGTGGTGAAGTTCTCTATACCGACGCGCACCGGCCACATCGCCACAAAATTCCGATACCGGGGCCATCAACTCCAACAGGCCAACCGTTGCCATATTGGTATCCAGCGTATAGCCATAGCGGATAAATACATCAATGAACAGAGAACCGGTAAATTTTACCAGCTTGACCTTAGGATCATAACGCGCCAGCAGCCATTCAACCGCTCTTTTTATCAAAGGATAGTGGCTTTTCAACCATGGCTCATCACCAGTACCCATAACGTAATCGAGGCAGGCCATGGCCCAAAACACATTAGGCCCTGATTGCGTGGCCCCGGAAAGGGCAATGTCCGTAGGAACCTTACCGTTGAAGTTGTGCGGTATCTGACCTTCATCGCTCATATATTTCCCGCTGCGCTCCACAACCTGCCGCGCCAGGCGAGCCAGCAAGGGGTCCCCCGAATAACTTAACATCGAAACGGTCTCCCATGCGTCCGGATCAAAAAAACTGTTTCCAATACCATAAGGACGGCCCGGTGTGGCCAGATTCGGATACGCGGAGCCGGGAATTTGGTAGCTCCCCATGACGCCGGCGGAGCTTCCGTAAATTGTGGTGTAAAGCGCCGCCAAATCATTAAATTCCATGTTGGTTTTCGGCGGCAAAGTATGCACGGGAAACGCCTTATCCGAAGCATACACCCGATATGCCGTCACAATGCTTCGGCGCGGCGACTTTCCCATTCCAGCCGGATGAATATTTCTTAATGGGACCCATGAATCCAAAATATTGGATGTTCCGCAGAGCACTTGATCCAAGCCGCATTCGCTGCCTCCCCACTGAGAAACGGTGCCGGAAAACAAATTGCTTTCAGGTGTTGCATCAGGTTGTTGCGGCACGATGGAAATGGATCCATTTTCACGATCCATCGTGTAAAATACATGCAACGGACTGTGCGAACAGAACGCTTGAGACAAGCCCTCTATACGCTGCATATTGCCGCGATCATAGAGCGCATTGAAGAACCACTGGTTGCAGCCAAAGCGTAAACGCACCATGTCGGGATGGCGGTCATTGACAATGTGGGTGTGAAGTTGCAATTCAAACCATCGTGCCGCTGGCTCCAGCACAATAGTCCACTGAGACGTTACCGAAGCACCACCATCCGCGCCCCCGGCAAGATTGATTAGCGGTAAATTAAGCGAGACCTGATCTTTTTCCGTTTTTTTACCCACCGCAACCGCCGCCCCGGCTTTGATCCGAGGCTCGATAATCTTGCCGCCGGCTGTGACGCCCTCCAGGCGGATGCCGTCACGGCCCAGCAGATTGTTCTGATATAAGCCTCGACCGAAAAAATCCGCGGCAAGGCGGATTATGGCACCTTTATTGGCATCGAATTCGATGCAAATAAACCCATTCTCCACAATAGTGTGATTGCCGCTCTGCCGGACGTCTACCGGCATCGGTGCCGCGGGCGGCGCACCGCTGGAAGAATCTGGCAACGCTCTGTCGGGTAAAGCCAATGATTCAGGGAGGTAATGGCGCAGATTCACGGTAGCCACCATCGCCAACGCAGCCGACGCGAGAATCTGCCGCCGGCTTGCTTGTTTAATCGACGGCAATAAAACGTTTTCTTGGGTCTTAATAGATGACACGCCAGAATCCTCCCGAGCCTTATGCCAGTATACCGCCCGCGGGAAGGCCGCCAATAACTCATTTGATCAGATAGGCTTTCCCCTCGGATCCGACGGCGCGGATAATTTCCTTAACATCCTCCTTGGTCCGGTCTTTACAGGCCCGCATAATTCGCCACGCATGATGCTCATGGTCCAGGGACTTCGTGTATTCATTGAAGTACCGGATGTAGTTCATCCGAAGACCTTCGCCGAAATTAATTTTTGTCATTCCCGCCTTAACGCTGCGGGTGATATCGGCCATGGAAACGCCGCAGGTGCCATGGAGCACCAGCGGCACGTCGGTGGCTGAGCGCATCTGGGAAATTAAATTAAAGTCGATGGTCTTCTGTTCCTTGAATATGCCATGGGTAGTCCCCACAGCCACGGCCAGCAAATCCACATCCACCATGGAGAGAAACTCCCGTACCTCCTGAACGCTGGCGGTGGGCGCTTTGCGCCCCTCCGCATCCGAGCTTTTTATGATATGACCAACTTCAGCCTCCACGCTTACGCCAAGCGGCCGCACCATGTTGATAATTTCACGGGTGCCCCGGGCATTGGCCTGCAACGGTTGATCTGCGTAATCGATCATCACGTGGGTAAATCCCGCTTTTACCGCCCGCTGGACAGAATCCGGGCTTTTTCCATGATCCAAGGCGATAGAAATCGGCACGGTGGATGCCTGGGCCAGAAACTTTATTAACATGCCGGCATAGTCATAACCGCGGTATTCCAAATTTGGCTCGTAGCATTGGATGATCAGTGGCGATTGCAGTTCCTCTGCCGCCTCAATAATTGCCCGCGTGATATCGTACGTTCCACCATTGGTATTCAGGGCCGGCACGGCAAATCCCTGCTTAATGGCCTGATCACAAATCTGCTTGGAATTCATAAGTTTCATAAAGTTCTCCAAAGTAAGAGTTCATCAAACATTTAACAATTAAGTGTATTTTCCACGGCACCTATGGACGGCCCCACAGTCGCCGGCGATTCGCCCTCGACCCCCTGGCGCTGCTGTTGCATCACCGTCACGACATCTTGGAAGCTGCGCTGCGTGGGCGGCGTGAGCGAGCTGACCAGAACATGCCCCGCCACCCCCACCACTGTCGGAACCAGCGCGTTATGCAACCATGCCACAGAGGCCGGCGCAAACAAGCCCAGAAGTGAAGCCGTCGGGGTTATCACCAGAGCCGCCACGGCACCCTGCCAGGTCGCACGTTTCCAAAAGCGCCCCAGTAGAATAATGATCGCCAGACCGCTCATCGTGATCGGGAGAAATTTGACGACAAAGCCAACAATCGTTCCGGCATGCATCGCCATGACAATGGCTACCAAAAAAGCACCGACCAGCGTCAACCGCATGGTGAGAAGCGGTCGCCGCGGCAAATGGCCGGTCGCTAACGGATAGATATGCCGGACAAAGAACGTGGTAGCGGTCATCGCGTTCCAACTGGCACACGACACAATACCCGAAGCGACGGAAACCACCACCAGAGCCGCCAACCATGCCGGCAGGACATTCATGACCAGCCAGAGCAGCGCCTCATCGGGATCTTTCAGGTTCGGTGCCAACTTAAATGCATACATGCCGGCGATCCCGATAACGACCGAAAAGACTATGACAATCAAACCAGCAATGATCATCGCGCCGCGTGCGCCTTCTTCACTTCGGGCGCTATACATCGTCAGGCGGCGCCCAGGATCCGCCACGACGGCCAGGATCAGCGCCACCAGTAGACCTGCGACTTTCCATTGACCGTAGGAGGCCACGCCCAAAAAGGAAAAATAGGAGACCGGCACCGCATGGCGCAGTCCGGCCAGGCCGCCGCTGTGCGTCAAAGCCGAGTGGGTCAGCACGGCAAATCCACACAACAAAATGATCGCCTGGATAAAGTCGGTATATACGACACTCTTAAGGCCACCCGGGATGGCGATGCCCGCGGCAATGCAGCCGGCTATAACCACGCACCAGTGAATGGGAAGCGTCGTCACGGCCGCCAGCACCGCTGCCGCCCCCATGATCTGCACGGTCAGCCAGCATAACTGTGACAGAAACAAACTGATATTGGAAAATTCCGCAACAATGCGATTGCCGCCGTAGTACGAAGTAATTTCCTCGCTTAAGGTCATGAATCGATAGCGACGCATGACCGCAAATCCCAGCCCTGTCAGGGCGGTACCCAATCCCAGGCCGATGGGGTACGCACTGCCTGCCCACCCGTGCTTATAGGCCAACCCCGAAGCCCCGACGATGACGCCGGTTCCGATGCAACCGGCGGTGATTGTTCCAGTAAGCACCCAGAATGGAAAGTTCCGTCCGCCGATCATGTAATCAGCGGACTTGGTCGTTCGGCGCATCCAGAAGCCGGAGAACGCCAGCATCACGCAAGCGTAGATAGTCAAACCAATCCCAATGGCGGCGTGTGTGCCCATGGAACAATCCTCATAGCGCTGCATCGCTCGAGAGATAAGACGCCGAGCAACGATAACCTGCCTGATGGCACGGACATGGCGATTCGCTTGCGAATCTCGCCCGGAGTTTACATAAACTGAATATTCATAATCTGAGCGAAGCGTTTCAACACTTCTACGTGATGCCCTTCAAAAAGGACTACATGATGCGGCATACCCTGGTAGCAAAGATCTTCAAACCATTGCCGCGGATCTTGACGTATTAATTGCGCCAAGCCATTGGTACCCATCAAGCGGCGTTTAGGTTGAATCGTCCGACCTTC
>JAJZCT010000261.1 GCA_021828925.1 Planctomycetota bacterium | reverse complement strand
TGATCCAGCAACCCGATGGCACTTTTGAACGCACCCGGCAATCGTATTGGATACCCAATAGCTCGATCGCGGAAGCGTCGAGTTGGATGCGAAATAACGTCCAACCATACGACACCATCCGCCCGGAGCGGCGAACATCGAATATTGGCGATCCCGTTTCGCGTTTGGCCACCACACGCCGTTCCACGGACAACCGTGATGTTCCCGCATCACGGCGATTGTTGACACACCCCGTTAACCCACCACGATGTCACGGAGGAAAATTTCAACAACCAAGCGGCGCCCCACGGCGCTGGGGAAACCACGCACGTGACATTTCTGCTTCGGTATAACATTCGACAGGCGCGCGTTACGATCACTGCACTGCTGTATTCCCCGATGCCCCCGTGTTTCGGAGGCACGATACGGCACCATCCTGGACTTCACGCCACAGTGCACACTTTCAGCACTTCGTCGCCGTAGTGGTTGATAACTTTGATGGCAATTTTCCCGGTGGCCGGCTTATCAAAGGGGCGGCTGCGTGTGGAATACAACGCAGCCCAGGCGGTTTCGTCAACTTCGGCACGCAGGGCGCGTTTTAATTTTTCATACGGTTCACCGGCACCGGTGAAATAGGCGTGGCGGACAAAGAAACTTTCGCCGTTGTAATTGGTGTCAATAAACCAGCAGGCAATGTCATCGGTGCTGCTGGGACGGATTTCGCCGGTGGTCGGGTCGTATACATCCAGGCCCTTGAGTTCAACGCAAATCTGCCCGGCGGGGGTTTTTTCAATGGCCATATCCGGTTCGCCGAAAACCATGAACAAATTGCCCGCTCCGGTTTTTTTCAGTAAATCCCCCATGGCCAGATCGGGGTTGATGCGGGTGGGCAGAACCATCAATTTGCCATAGCGTTTGGATTCCTCGCTGACGTGCGGATCAAAAGCAAAACCGCAGATAATCAGCAGGTCAAACCCGACTCCCTGTACCGCCTCCTTGGCGGCCTCTTTGATGAGTTCCGGGCCGACCGTGCCGTGCTCCGGCCCGATGCAGATTGCCGCCCGCTTTTCCTTGCCGTCGGCATCGGTGTATTTGCCCTCGCCGTGAATCCATTGCCCGGCGTAAGGGGCCAGAGAATCAAATTTAAGCCGCTCGGCCTTGCGGGTGTTCTGCACGCCGGCGGTGCGCAGACTATCAAGAATCATAAGTCCGAATTTATCAGTGCCCAATACGCGCAGGGTGTTGCCATATTCATTGGGCACGGTGGCCTGCTTCACTTTTTCCCGCACACTGATGGTGCGATGCGGAGAAAGGCTTTCCACCGTAAACGGGCCGCTGACGCGGACTTTTTTATTTTCTTCATAAGGCTGGTCATACAGCGTTTCCATATCCGCCTTGCGGGCGATGGAGGCGTCGATTTCCTTCTGGCGTTCACGGCGAAGTTCCCACCATTGGCTGTGTATCTTTTTGGCCTCGGCGGGCCATTTGTCATCGGCGGACCGCGGAATTTCCCATTCTTCCCATTTTTGTTTCAGTGCAGTGTTGAGTTTGGCCCTCAGCGGTTCCAACTGCTGCTGCCATTTGGCATGAATCACATCAATGTCTTCATTGTTGGCAATGGCTTTGAGTGTGACATGCGGCACGCGCTTATAGACAAATCCCTTGCGCGGGTCGCCATCGGTTTTTGGTAATGGCGATGGCGGAAATTTTCCGGCTACTTCCGCCTCTTTGGCAATGCCTTCGGGCGAATCAGCCAGAATGTAATAGGGATAACGCGCAGACATGATGCGGGTGCGGGCCAGCGTCAGGGCGACGCGGCTGGTATCAGTAGTGATCCAGCGGCGGCCCCATTGTTCGGCGACATAAGCGGTGGTACCGCTGCCGCAGGTGGGATCAAGCACCAGATCGCCGGGGTCGGTGGTCATGAGGAGGCAACGTTTTACCGCCTCGACCGCAGTTTGGACAACGTACACCTTCGGGTCGGTCCGGCTTTGCACACCGCCGATGTCGAGCCATACGTTCGTTATCGGAAACACGGGGAAGTCTGAAATGAGGCGAACGAACCTAAGAGATTCTCCCTCCACCACCAAACGGCTACAGGCACCAAGTCGCTCCATTCCACGCACTGTTGTTTTCCAATGTAAGCCTGCCGGAGGTGCCCAATTCCGGCCCGCGAAGGACAGGCTCCCATCTGCCGCAGCCGTAGCACCCTGGGAAGTAACCTGATCGGTCGTTGCAAGCACGGAATGCGCAATCGGCAGGCTGGCAAGGGAGCTGATTGATGAGGCCTCGCGGTATTTTGCCGCGCCCTCCTCACCGGCTGATTTCTCTCGGTAAAGGGCGTGGTATTTGAGGCTATCTCGGCTTTTACCATACCAAAGAATATAATCGCACACGGATGACAGGTAGAGCCCGGAAAATCCGGTAGTCTTGGCATATGCTATGTCGGTGACAAAATTCTCCGCCCCAAATACCTCGTCCAAAATACACCGCACGAGATGCACATTCTGATCGCCGATCTGCAGAAAAATGCTGCCGCTTTCGGTCAGCAGTTCACGGGCGGTTACCAAGCGGTCGCGCAGATAGGCCAGATAGGAATGGATACCAAGTTCATAGGTATCGCGAAAGGCTTTGATCTGTTCGGGCTGGCGCACCATATCTTCCGCTTTGCCATCCTTCACGTCGCGCTTGCGGGTGGAGACCTGCCAATTGGAACCGAATTTTATTCCGTAGGGCGGATCAAAATAGATCATCTGGACCTTGCCCTTGAGGCCCTCCTTTTCCGCCAGAGAACTCATCACCATCAATGAATCGCCCAGAATCATGCGGTTGGACCAGTGCCCATCATGGTGATAAAAATCAACTCTCTGGTCAAAGTCCGCGGGCAGGCCGTTGAAATCGGCAAACAGGCCGCCTAAATCGTCGGAGTTTTTTTTCACATCCTTTTCGACGCTGCGCCGGAAGTCTTCAATAATGGCCTGCGGATGAATTTTCTCCTGAATGTAAATAGGAACGACCGGTATTTCCAGCGGTTTGGCATCCTGCTGGTCTTTGCCCTGCCAGACCAGTTGCGGATCAAGTTCCGGATTACGCGGGTAAAGCACCGATTTGGGCGATTGCTCATCAGCGACCACAAAATCACGCAGTTCCTCCGTGGGGATATTTTTCCGCGTGTCCTTATGCTTGACGGAAGCGATGGGGGTAAGGGCGGAAGCGGATGATTTCTTTTTGGCCATAATATTTTTCCCGCGGGCGGCGTCGCGCCACCCGAAATTCCTATTGTCAGTGATCACCGGACGCCTGGCAACCCTCCCAGATGGGCAGGCGGGCTTCGAGATAATGCGCCAGCCTGGCGTGCTTTCCTGCCACGCGAAACTGTTCATCATCGCCCTTTTCGAGATATAGCTTCAAAGCGTTGGATTGGGCCTCCTTAGTCTTCTGTATAAAACCAGGTAAATGTTTGGCGAACCACTCCCTCCATTCGGGATTAGCTACGTCGAAGAAATTTCGTCCAGCCCAATCCAGCACGCGAAATCCGTCCAGTCCCTGGACTTCGTCACCGTCGACGCCCCCCGGTACAAGCCTGAGGGATTTGTCCAGTATGTCGCGGTAGTTTTTGTCGAATTCTGGCCAATTGGGCGACATTAATTGGAGATTATTCAGGTAGTTCACCACGCTGCAATCTACTAGAATTCTTGGGTAATCGGCAACGCGACTTTCCAAAAAATGGGCACGCTCCAATACCGGGCCGTAAAAGAAGTTATCGGACGCCGCAGGCGCGACCTTCTTCGTGCTGCTGCTGGCTTCCCCGGCGTCGCCGACCTCGGTTATCCCATCGACAGCCTGGCCAATTGTGATAGCTCCGCGGACTCGGCTATCCAAGAGGAATGAATTGTGAGTAACGCTGCTCGCCGCTATCAAGGCACTGTAGATGAGAAACAAGCCTCGGGTTCCGACATGGCCATTCGGCTCCATTTTTCCGTAAAATACCACGGTGTCGGAAAACTGAATACTTGCAAGTCGAAAATCGGTCGGGGTAGCCAGTTCGTCGTAGATCAGACTTTTGAGGAAATGGTCGCGTGTTGTCTTAAAGAGCGCGGCGACTACCTCTGCGGATTTCTGGACCGCCTCGTCCAAGCCAGTCTTACCGGTCTGCGGAGAGTGTTTCTGCCCGCCGGGATATCCACTCTCAGCACATTTGCGCCAGCGACTGAGGTGCTCCTTCTGTCCCATAAAGTCCAAGAACAGCACCACGTAATCGGCAGGGTCGCCCACGGCGAGCTGTGGGGCGGTAGGCGTCGGGGGAGACTCCTCCCCGGTTCGCTGTTCAGGCATGTGCAGACTCCTTAACAGAATCCCGTATTCAACCCATGTCGGTGGATCATAGCGTGATTATTCGATGTTATCACCTGTGTGGGGCGCGGGACTGTGGGCTGTTTTCTTCGCTCCGCCGCCGCTACGCCGCGAAGCCTTTAACCGCCCCGGCACGCACGCCCTCTCGGACGGGAATTACTTCGTAGCGTCGTGCGGCGGTTCCCCTTGGCATTTATCAATCTTTTACCAGGCCTCCAACTCTGTTGAGCCACCTGTTGAGCCACGGGCAGCCTGCGGTGAGTACGGGAATCGAAATATCCGCCGCTGCGGTAACACCCCAAGCAACTTTATCATATCCCGGCATGAGTTTGACAAGCCGCTTCGAGGGCGATTTTTCCGGAGAATCATTGATCTCTTCCACTGATCCGTTACATTCGACCCTGATCTCATTCATCTGCCGGGCGATATATTGATGGTTTACCACGCGCCCGGCTACCGCAATACTCAGTGCCGTAATATCGGCATCCACGAACAACAGGCTTTCAAATTCATGCAGTTGCACGCAGGGGTGAAATCGGCCCGGCAATTCCCTTTGGAGTGCAACTTCCAACTGATGCTCCACGTAGGTTCCGCGCTGTGAGGCAGGCTTGGAACGTGAGTCCTCTCTGCCCGGCCAGGAATCCGGCATTGCATAATAGTCTACCAGCAACGCAACGTGGCGGTCGGCACGTTCTTTGGCCAGGCGCAAAAGTTCGGCGCGATATATGGGCCATGGTCGAACACCACCGCGCTTTCGCTGCGGCTTGCCGACCAATGTTCCAGCCAATGCGATATCGTTGGGTGCCAAGTACGGCGCGACGACTTCACGGCAGAACTCGCGTTCGGTTTGCCCCTCACAAACGACAAGGATATCAAGCATGATTCACCCCGCCCTGAATGGTGCCCTTCTGCCACAATTCGCCGACGGTGAATTCATTTAGCCAATCGGCGAGTTTTCCGGCGTCGAGGCGGTTGAACTGCGTTGCGCCGTCGACCAAGTCAACGGTAATGATCTGTTCAGGCTCAAATTCATTGACAAGCACCGGAGATTGTGTCGCGAGGATAATTTGTGTGCTTGCGGAAGCCGAGCGAACCAATCCCCCGAAGATGGACAACGCCTCCGGATGGAGCCCCAACTCCGGCTCATCAAGCACGACGGTTTTGGGCGGGTCCGGCTGTAGCAGTGCCGCGGCGAGACAAAGAAAGCGGATGGTTCCATCGGAGAAATGACCTGGTGAAAAGATGTAATC
>JAJZCT010000260.1 GCA_021828925.1 Planctomycetota bacterium | reverse complement strand
TCCCGCTGCCCAAGACTGAAAAAATCATAGAGCTAGCCGATGTTGTTTTGGGCTGCGGTGTGTAGAATCGTCGGGATTTTAATGGCAGGCACAATCGCCATGCCGTAGACTTTAACCTATGACACCACAACAGGAGTGCTCGTATGTCAAGAAAAGAAATTGAGCGACAAGCCAGATACCTCGCAAAGGACAATCGCGACGTAGAGCCGTCGATCAGCAAGGTGTACTGGTTTCCCGCGGACGCCGAAGTTCGTTTGATCGAGCTGATCACGGAAATTCCCGTAAGCGACGACCAACGTGTGCATCCGTTTTATTTCCGAGGCTCAAAAAAGCATAAGCTTCCCTTTCGGTCCGCTATTGCCATGATCAGGCCGGAAGAGTTTAAGCGGCTAGAATTGCCGGAAGAGTGGGGAAGTTGGACCGACGCGCAGGAGATCACCGATGCCGGCTGATAACTGGTCTGAGGCGTTTCTGGACCAAGCCAAAAGTGACTTTAGCGTTATGGAAATGCTCAACGAATCTGACTTCCCCGATTGCCACTGGTTTCACTACCTGCAGATGACCACCGAGAAGCTGGGGAAAGCGATGCTTTCGGCGTCCAATTCGGGACGCCCTCCAAAGTTTACGCACGCCGCTCTGGTGCGATCGTTGCAGTTGCTCAAAACCAATCCGCGTGTCCGAGCTGATATGAATATCGGTGCCGCCTCGGAATTTAAGGCATATATTGATTCGCTGTTGGACCTTGCAAGGTGGATTGAGCGCCTGGCACCGGGCACGGCGGGGCACGGAGGCGCAAATCCGGAGTACCCGTGGGCGGATAAAAAAACCGGCAGGCCCATTGTTCCCGCCGATTTCAGTTTTTCTCAGTGCAGCGCCAGATACGCCGTACAATTGATAAAATTGGATGGACTTCTTCGGTCGCTCTTAAACAACGGATTCTAATAAATCCTCTGGATGGTTAACTGTGGGAATGCCGGACGGTTATCCCGCCAGACGATTTAATCCGCTCATGGCCTCATATTCCAGCGGGGTAAATGTGTGCTTGCCCGGCCAGTGGGCGTGCATGATGTCCGCCAAGTCAGTTTGTCCGCCCATGGTAAATATCTCGGCGGCAATGGGATGAATCTGGGAAAGCCTTTCAAATCTTTGGCGGCTGGCCTGGGCGAGAGATCTGATGGCCGCTTCCAGCATATCTTCGCGCGTGGCCGCAAGTGTCAGATGTTCAAATGAGGCAGTGCGAGCTTCAATTGCGGTGCGATCGCCCGCCAGATAGGGAGCAAAGGTAACATCGGTGTTCGCGGGCACGTGGATCTTCATGTCGCGAAGTGTTTTACCCAGTTGCTGTGTCAGTTTGTGAAACTTTTTGGCAGAGTAATCGGCAAATAAATTATCTTTCAGCCAGTGCATGGTGGATCCACCGGCGGCGATCGTGCTTACCGCCAGCCAGCGCTTCGGTAGTTTATGACCTGTCCCCAGCGGGCGAGTCAGCAGATCATCTGCCGGGGAGGGCTTATCCAGGCATAACGCCAGCACATCCGTTGACCCCGCGCTATGGACCAATCGGCCGGGGCGGCAATCTGTAGCCAGCATGGCGGCGCTGGTGTCCACAAGCGATGCAAATACCGGGCAGCCTTCCGGCAAGCCAAGTTGATCGGCTGCGCTACGTGTAATTTTACCGGCAACCTGATCGGCAAAGAGTATCTGCGGTAGTTGCGATTCTTCCAGACCGACGAGTTGGCATAATTCAGGAATCCATCCTGATAGTTTGATGGAATCATATAACCCCAGGAACGCGGCCTGCGACGGGTCAATAACCCATTTCCCCGTAAGGTGATGGATAAGCAGTGAGGTGGGTTGGCCGATATGGGCGATCCTTTTGAACAAGGCCGGTTGATTGCGTTTGAACCATAAGAGTGTTGTGCTGCCGATGCCACCGGGGAAAGGACGGTTACCGGTAAGTTGCAAATGACGTTCCTTGCCGATTTGCCTTTCAATTTCCGCAGACTCCTGAACGCTGCGCCGATCCTGATGCGTCACACAGCCAAATAATATCGCATTGCTTTTATCAGTAGCGACAACGCCCGGACAGAAGCTGTCCAACGTGATGGCGTCGATGCGGCGATGGGAGGCGGTTATGCGGCAAATTGCCTTGCGAAGGCTTTTCAACAGTTGTGCTGCCGGGATTTCAACTTCTGAGCCATGGAAGCGGCTTGCGACCGTTACCCGCTCGATGTGTTTAATCGCCCCGTTTTTACATAAGGCCGCCTTAATTGATGATGATCCAACATCAAGAGCCAGAACTTTCATGTGCAACTCCAAAAAATACAATCACGCCAAAATCTTCGGCTCCCTGACTACTTCCAGCACTTGCCCGGCCAGTTCCGCCGCTGGTTGCTGTGGTAAGGCATCTAACCAGTTCACGCCGTCAAAGCGCTTCAGCCAGGTGCGTTGTAACTTGGCCAGATGGCGGGTTTGAATTTTAATGCGCTCCAAGGCTTCATCCAGCGGTAGTGTTCCGGTGATATATTCTATTATTTGCTTATAGCCCACCGCTTCGCGGGCCTGCATGGATAAGCCTTGGGGATGGTCCAGCAACGTGCGAACCTCCTGTAATAATCCCTGCTCCAGCATCAGGCCTGCGCGCTGATTAATACGCCGATTTAAATCAGATTTTTCCCGCGCCACGCCGATGATACGATAATTCAGTTGTGGGCGACCGGCCTGCCATTGCGTCTGCAGCGTGCTGATGCCCACGCCGGTAATTTGAAAAACCTCCAATGCACGGATAATTCGGCGCAAATCATTGGGGTGAATGCGTTGCGCAGCGACGGGATCCACTTGCGTCAATTGTCGATGCAGTTCCGCGGAACCTGATTTTTCCGCCACCGCCGCCAGGGCCTGTCTGATTTCCGTATTGGCCGCAGGACCTTCAAACAATCCTTCCAGTACCGCGCGCAAATAAAGCACTGTGCCGGCCACCAGAATCAGGGGCCGATTTTCTGTGCGGTGCTGCTGCAGAATGGGTTCAGCCATGGCCGCAAACCGTGCTGCGGAAAACGATTCCCACGGATCAGCGACATCAATCATCGTATGGGGTATAGCGCGTTGTGCCGTGCGGGATGGTTTTGCTGTGCCAATATTCATGCCCCGATAAACCTGCATGGAATCAACCGCCATGATCGTGGCGGGGCGTGCGTCGGTATGTTGCCACTGCGCGGCCAGCGCTTCCGCAAGCTCTGATTTTCCCGCAGCCGTGCAACCAACAATGATCAGAAGCTTTTCCATATCTGATATATAATAGCTTATTAACGGCCTTGATGCTTCTTGATGCTTATCGGCATATTTCCCCCTTGCCCCAAAACCGACTGCGTGATTGCGGCGGCGGCGGCGGCGGCGGTTTCAATGCGCAGGATGTTGTTTCCCAGACGCACGGGTGCCGTGTGCCCGGCCAGAAGTTCCTGCTCCTCCGGGCTCCATCCACCCTCCGGGCCGATCATTACGGTTATACCGGAGCATACGGGGTCCATGGGCCGAGCAGATCTTTCAGCTTGCCAAAGCGTCAGGCGTTGCGCCAAGTCTTGGGTGGCATCAACATGTGTCCATATTATTGTCTCCGTGTCCGCCCTTTCCAGAACTTGCCGGGGGGTTTGCGGGGGCTGGATCGCCAGTATGCGGGATCTTCCGCATTGTTTAGCTGACTCAACGGCCAGACGGATCCACTTCTCCATTTTTTTCGCTTCCGCGCTGGGGCGCACCACACTATAGCGGCAATCCAGCCACATCAGGCTGGCGGCACCGAGTTGGCTGATCTGCTCAAGGAGTTGATGCGCGCGATCAGCTTTGGGGATAGCTGTGGCTATCGTCAAAATGTACGCGGGCGCAGCATCCACCGTGACCGGGCCGGTCAATGTATAAAACACATGTTTTTTTTCAATGTTGATACTTGCCGGAGCAGATTGACCGGATCCGTCAAAAACGATCACCGTTTGACCGTTATCCAAACGCAACACATCGCGGGCATGATGGGCCTGATCGTCCGGAAATTCCCCGGCGCTGACCAGCGGTGAAACATAAAAGCGCGGTACACTCATGACGGTGACTCTATTGAATGACTACTTTGGGTAACGCCTTTGACGCACTGATTCGGCGCAGCACAAGCAGATCCGCATCAGAATTAATACCGGAAGGGCCCGTCCATTGCAGAACAGAATTAGTAATGCGAAAGCCGCGTTCCACCGCCACGGGGGGAAAATCCCCGGCACTGTTTCGCTGCGGATCGCTGATCCATACTACGCCCTGCGGCACCAGCAGATGATCAATCGCATCCAGAAGAATCGGATGCAGCCGCCGTTCATAAAGCACATCGGAGGCAATGATCCAATCGAATTGTTCATGGATCGGTTCCCGCCAATCCATGTGCCGGGCCGTGACAAGCTCCGGAGAAATCTTGTTACAATTGGCGTTAAAAGCGGCAAAATCTACGGCCTCGGGATCATAATCGGTGAATGTCACATGCCAGCCGCACATGGCGGCGGCGATACCGGCAATGCCCAGTCCGCAGCCAAGTTCAATAGCACGCGGCGGCAGACCGTCCGGGCGCGGCGGTAATGTCGGCGGTGAATCATGATTGTATAAAATATGCTCCGCCAGCATAAGACTGCTGGGCCAGATCACCGGCCAATAAGGCAAATAGTTATCTTTTTTATAGCGAGCTTCAACGGTCGGATCATCCAGCAGCGAATCAGGGTCTGCGGGAGCAAAAATTTCCAGCCGATGCGATCCGACCATCAATTCGTGAAGCCGGACGGGATAACGCGATTGCAGCGGCGGGCGATGTGTCATGGATGCGTATCCGATACGGGCGTTCCCGGCGCGGTGGCTGGGGATGGGGAAGTTGCCGCAGGCGTTTTGCCGGGCCCCGCATGATGCGTTGTAAGAATAATGGTGGCCACAATACCGATAAACAGCACAATGGCCGTCGCGATAACAAACCGCGTCCATGGGGATAAATTTAAGCCTTCAAGCGTGTCATCCAAGCCGGATTTTTTTTTCCGTGGAGCCAGCAGCGGATCGTAGGCCAGCATGGATTGTTCAGCGGCACCGCCGAGGGTGGCCGCCTCAATCTGGATCGCGGCTGCAAGGCGTGCCCATACATCCGCAGGCATGGGTAATTCCGTCACCGGGGCAGCGGTGGAAGCTGACAAATCGCCAAGTTCCGCGTTAATGTGCTCTACCAGCCATTGCACCTGATCGTCGCGGGGTGCCTGATTCCGGGCATATTCACGAAAAGCGCTGCGGATTCCGCGCTGCAATGCGGTTTCAGCCACATTCGGCGCACCACCCTGACACGCCACGGTGTACAACGCATTGCGGTGGGCTTCAAGCAATTCCAGAAATTTGCGTCCGGCGGATTCAATCATCAGCGTGTTCCGTGCTCTGATGGATTACCTGGGGGCCGGTTGTGTCGCCGGCAGGGGGGCAGCCAACGCCTCGGAAATCGTTACGCCATCATGTTGCATTTTTTCCACCAGCCCGGGCATGACCGGATCCAGTTGATAAATGCGGATGTATAGCGCGCGGGCAGCC
>JAJZCT010000259.1 GCA_021828925.1 Planctomycetota bacterium | reverse complement strand
AGGCAACATGCAAATCCAACTCACCAGCAGGTAGGGAAGAAAACGGATAGCGGTTAATCCGAAGAAATAATTGCTTAAATTAAACGGCACCACCGGTGAGAGCCGCAATAGTGCGACAATCTTCCATCCATTTTTGCCGATCGCGCGATCAATGGCGGCGAATTTTGGCGTTTTCGCCGCGGTCTTTTCCACCGCTGATCTAAACACCCAGCGCCCCAAGAGATATGCCTCCGCAGCGCCAAGCGTCGCACCGGTGGAAGCAATCACCGTGCCCCACCACGGCCCATACAACACCCCCGCCAAGAGGGCAATAGCCGAACCGGGAATCAGCAGAACCGTGGCGACAATATAAATAACGATATACGCCGCGATCCCCCGAACGCCCAACCCCGTCAGCCGGCCCTGTAAACCGGCGATTCCCAGCCCCACAGGAATAATCCGGACAATCGCGATCAGACACGCGATGATAATCAGCAGGGAGGCAATCTCAATGCCGCGGGATAGCTTCTCTGATGATATGGAAGTCTTGCTATTCATCTACATTACTCATTATTATCACACCGACGTCCGGTGCCCAACAGTGAAGTCGCCGGGAAAGAGAATATCTTACATCCAGCTTTTATGATTGGACGCATGTGTCATGTTTGATAAAGGGATGTTGGCCCTTGCGCAAGACGCAAGCCTGGTCGTAGCGTTCGGTCCACGAAACAAACAAAACAATTACAACATTTTGCGAATCGATGGAAGGGTCAGAAATAACTGCCCACAGATGATCATCAAAATCGGGTATAAGGAATGTGTCGCCGGCTTTCATCGCGTCACATCGCTTCGAGCAAACGAGCGGCGGACGCCTCGGCGGCGGCATCGGCGGTAATTTTTTCTTTCAGATGCAACGTGCCGGTGGCAGTGAGAATGTCATCTTCGGGGATGATTTTACTTGATCCCTTCCGCGGTTTGTTTTTGATCCACTCCTCAAATGTGTGGGTCACTTCAGCGACATCCCAATCATTTTGATCCTGATACCTCTGCGCAACGTCGTGCAATTTGGCAATTTCATATCGGGACAATGCTCCAACACCCGGGTCTGATACCAGAACGATTTCGCGGCCTTCATTCCTGACATTTTTCTCCCAGTCAGTGGAAAGGTAGTCCTCACCCTTGATGAGGTTGTAAGTATTGCTCAGGACCGGGCCGTGATCCATCGCGATGCCCCGGTCGCCGGTAATCGACCTGGCCCGATCAGTCAGTGATTCGCGATCGGCGATGTAGAGCAGTTTTAAGAGCCGCAGGCGGCTCATTCGTCTGGCCGACTCCGTTTTCAGGAGCACCACGCTGGCCTGGATGGTCTTAGTAATGTTAAAGTGAAAAATCATAGTAGTTATCCAGTCGGCCATCCCTATGATACTATTAATCAAAGGTCATCATTAGCTGCATTCAGGGATCAAGCACCCTGTAAATATGATTATACTCCGATCGCCTCTCAATGGGACAAATTGGCGATGGAATCCGTTGTACCGCAGGCATCTTGCCTGCATCGGAAACACGACAAAAGCAGACGGGACGCCTGCGGTACCTATACTGCTCTTGCCTTCGCAACCGAGTATCATCAATCAATAGCCTGTCAATCAATAGCCGTGCGACGTATATCTGCTATTATAACATCGAGGTCACATCTTTGGGAAGTGCGGGCAAACCCCGTGTACCGGATTTATTTTTTCCCCCTGCAACCAAGCGGCGGCAACACCTGCGCTTTACCCCGTCGCGCCCTGCACGTTTTGACCGGATTGAGCGTCGCCGGCGACCAAGCTGCCGCCGCAGGATGATCCTGCGCCCGCCGTGCAGCCAAAACAATGCGCGCCGGTGACGATTTGGCGGGCCAGGAACGCGGCCGGATCAAAATCACGAATATGGCCCGCGTGGACTGGCAGTTTCAGGGCGTAATTGAAATCACAATCGTAAATGGTGCCGTCCCAGCCAACATGCAACTGATGGCGGCACATAAGTTCATTGAGCGTGGAAGAATTAAACGTCCGCTCCAGCAGATCCTGATATTTTTCCGCATAACCCTGGCGCTGTAAATCGTGCTGAAAGCGGCCTATGGGCAGGTTGGTAATGGTATAAAGCCTGGTAAATCGTATGTTGAAATGCCTGCCAAGTTCCTTACGATACGCAGCTTCCAATGCCGACTGCTCCGGCGGCAGCGATGGGCCGCCGGGGTTATACACCAAATCCAACGCCAGATCATCACGCGATCCGTACCCCAGCGCGTTGAGGCGCTGAATAACCTCCACGCTGTCCTGATAAACATGTTTGCCCCGCTGCCGATCGACATTGCTTTCCAGATAACAGGGCAGAGATGCAACCAGATGCACGCGACGCTTAGCACAAAACTCGGGCAAATCGGTAAAGCCTTCCTCCAGCATGATGGTCAGATTGGTGCGAACCATCACTGCAAATCCCTGCGCGATTGCGGAATCGACAAACCGCCGGAAATTCGGGTTCATTTCCGGTGCTCCACCGGTCATGTCAATGGTGGCGGCCTGAGCTTTTTTCGCAACATTAAGCACAAGTTCCATGGTTTCCCAGGTCATTTCCTCGGTACGTTTGGGAGAAGATTCAACATGGCAATGATGGCAGGCCAGATTGCATTTTAAGCCGACGTTCACCTGCACCGTGTGAATACTTAATCCATTAAATTCCCCGACACCCGCGCCGCGCACGCGCTGATCAAAGCGATTCTCCGAAGGCGTGTTGAGAATGGATAACTTCATTCAACGATCCTTTCCAGCGGGTCACAGGCGGCCGTTGGGCCTGCTGCACCGCATTTCACGCATCAGCAGCAACCATCGGTGGTGCAAGAAGAAGATGGGTCCGTTGTTGCGTTGTAATCCAGGCCTTTGGTCTGCCGCGGATTGCGGAACGCGGAGCCTTTACAACTAAACGGCTGGGCGTCGGCCGCGGGAATGTCTTGCCTTGGTTGAATACCAAATATATCTCTGGCATACGGCCCATCCGACTGCGTCATGATACGGAATGTCTTGTCGCAAACCGCCATGCGCTTTGCTCTTACAAACACGTGCCCATCATCATCAACCACCTGTTTCCATGGCCCGGCGTAAATCAGCGCCTGATTGCGTTCCAGGCATGGCCCCTGTTTGCCTTTGTGGGCCACAACGGTAACGCTGCGAAATTCAATGCCATTGACGGTTCGCCAGGGAACCGAATCCCGCTTGGCCAATTGGATTCCAAAGAATCCCGCCCGCTCAAAAGCCTCCACAAAAGCATCCTCTCGCCAGGTCCCGCTGATGCACCCCGACCATAATTGCGGATCATTCCGCAATTCTTCCGGGACATCCTCATCACTGACAATATCGCTGATGGCCACCCGCCCACCCATCCGCAGGACCCTGAACATTTCCGAAAACAACCGAGCTTTGTCCTCCGGCCGAACCAGATTCAGTACACAGTTGGAAACAATTACATCCACCGATTCATCCGCCACCAGCGGGTGTTGCCGGCGCTGCATTTCCTGATGCGCCTGCATAGCCTGCAATTCCGCCACCCCGGTCACAGGATTCTTGCGCAAAAAAAGCTTCGGTATCGGCAAGATCAAGTTGCAAATCCTGAATCATTGCTTTACGAAATTCGATATTGTCGTAACCCATGGCTTCGGCAACGGCGGGCTTATTCCGCCAAGCCAGCGACAGCATCTCATCATTCATATCGACGCCGATAACCCGCCCCTGCGGCCCCACCACCTGCGCTGCAATAAAGCATGTTTTGCCACCACCGCAGCCTAAATCAAGGACTGTTTCACCGGAACGGAGAAATTGTGACGGATCGCCGCAACCGTAATCACGGTCCAGAACTTCCTGCGGAATTACCTTCAGATATTTTGGATTATAGGACACAGGACAGCACAGACTTTCCTGTTTTTCCCGTGCCGCCTCTGAATACGTGCGTCGCACCGATTGCTCAACACTGGTCATTGTAACGGACATAAATTGAACTCCTTGATTGACCCACAACGCCATTCAGTGCTTAAGTTCACAGCGCGCTGTTTCCGGCAAATACATCATTGTGATTATAGCCGCAACGACACTGGCGACGGCAACTACCGCAAAAGCCGCCCCCAACCCGGCTTTGGCGTCGATAACCGGCAGGAAAAAAGCCCCCGATGCCGCCCCGATGCGCGAAAATGCCGTAGCACTGCCCTGTCCGGAGGCACGCAACCGCGTGGGGAAAACTTCTGCCGCGACAATCCATGTGGTGGTATTGGGGCCCGCATTGATAAAAATCTGGATACCCGCAAACATCGCCAGGAGCGCAAATTTGTTGATACCCGCGCCCGCGATCGCCAAAATTGTAAAAAGCACAGCCATGCCGATAAAGCCGATGATCTGAAGCTGCCTTCGCCCAATTCGGTCAATGGTATAGTACGCGATCGCAAAGCCCAGCAAGGTAAATATAGACAACCCACAGGTGCTGAGAACCACGGCGTTGGAACCGCCGACATGCAGTTGCAGAAGCACGGTCGGGATCAGCAGCCCAATGCCATAAACGGGTAGATCCATCAGGAACCACGGCAGCAGTGCCGCCAGAGTTGTACTGCGGTAACCCTGACGCAAGAGGGTCCTGAAGGGCAGAGGCTCCAGCGATTGCGAACTTTTCCAGCAATGAGATTCCGGCAGGCAGCGCGTCCGAATGACCACCAGGGCAATAATCGCGGGTATTGCCCCGGATGCCAGCATGAGCCGCCATCCCAGGTTCGGCGAAACCATCGACAATAAAATCCAGCCAACCAGGCCACAGGCCAATGCCCCAAAGCCCCATCCACAGAATGCCAAAGTCATCCGAGCGCCACGGTCATGGCTGGGACTGACATCCGCTACATAGGTTGAACCGATCGGATAACCGGCACCAATGCCAATGCCCATCAGCAATCGCATGATAATTAACTCCGCCGCATTGCCCGCAAAGCTGGAAAGTATGGCGAAAGCCGCGATCATGCACATATTTAAAATCATCACTGGACGCCGCCCCATAATATCGGCTAACCTCCCCAGCGTCGCACCGCCAATTAACATGCCCAGAAATGTAGCCGCCAATACAAGCCCCACGGCCACCGGCCCGAGCTTGAACGCCGGCTTAATTTCAATCAGGGCAATGGCGACCATAAAATTGTTGTAACCGGATAAAAACAGTCCGAGGAATGCGATAAGCATTATTGAGCTTAGATCGCAACCCGGCCCGGTACCTGCTGTACATGTGTGGTCTTTGGGTTGTTCCGACGCCATTAAGATCAGCCCTTGTTAAAACTGCGGCACATTGAACTTCCAACTTATTTTTCACAGTTCACCACGGAAAATTAGCGGCATCCGGATGCGGACATCGCATCTCTTCGGATATTGATCGGGCCTGCGCACAAGGTAACCAGCCGCTCAACGCGCACTGAAGTCTTGCCTTTCGTTAGTCGAGCGGACTGCTGCTTCATGTCATACGACATCAATACCGTTGTGGTTCTTACACATCACCAAGTTGAACCGTTCATTACCTACCTCCCGTTCACACGAGACAGAACATGGCTGATT
>JAJZCT010000258.1 GCA_021828925.1 Planctomycetota bacterium | reverse complement strand
GGCGATATGTCCCAATCTGAAGTACGCCAGCAGGCGCTGGCCCGCGTGGAAGCGATGCGCACTTTAATAAATCAGCGGCAGTAGCCTCAGTGATGTCCGGGCTGCAGGCTAGGCCGGCGCTTTGGCAACAATCCGACGGAATACGCGTACCCGGATCGGGCTGTAAAAGTAATATTGCCACTCAAAATACCAATTAAATCGCACCACTTTAACAAGCTTCCACTGCTTGCCCAGGAGTTTTTCCACCGCCGGCGTGCTTAGCGGACCGGAATGAATATCTCCCATACGGTCGGCCAGAACCAATGTGTGCAATCCCTTATTGACATGGGCCCAGCGAATCGTGGATATCCAGCGGAGCGGATTGTCGTCCAGCAGGGCAAATCGCGGAATTTTGTACCACAAATCGTTGGATAAGTCCCACACCGGAAGAGTGTTAAGAGGAATATGCCGCAACTGCAGTAGTGATACCGCTGCATCATCTTTGGGATGATTGGATTCCATGGAATAAGCAATATACATGCCTAGATGATCCTTCGGGTTGTAATATTTTATGATCGGCCGATTAATAAAGGCCCAAGGCTCACCGCGACAGATTAAATTATTCGTCAACGCCGAAGCCAGCATCGCCAGCACCATCACCACACCGGTCACCGTGCGCGCGGGCCAGGTTGGAAGCCGGGCGATGGCAGCGCCCAACCAAAGCACCCACGCCACTGCGACAAATCCCATATAACGCTGCAGCCAGATCACGCGGTGCGGATACAGGGACCAGGGATTACTCGGAGGCAAGGATGCAAGTGCAAAATAAAGCGTTGGCAAAAAAATCCACACACCCACCTGCCACCAGCATCCGGGATGCTTCTCCGTGTCTTGCTTTTTATCCAGCCACCGTCGCCACGGGATCAACCCGACAAGCAGAATGACAACTGTAAATACCGCCAGGTACAGCTCTAATTCAGCCAACCACGGCACCGTGCGCGTCGATAAATGATTGCGATAATCGCCCCCCAGCTCGTACCAGTCGATAATTCGTTGGGACGGAGGAAAAATCGGCCAAAGGATGCCCAGAATATTGATGGTCGGTGCCCCCAGCAACGTATGCCAGTTTATGACGTTGTACCGCGGCAACCAACTGATTCCCATGCGGCCGTGATGTACCACCGCACGGTTCAGCCATGCGCTGTGAAATTTATACCAACCGGCCGTACAGGCACCCATGACGGCAACCGAGAAAATCCATATCGGCGTATCCAGTGCGCGGTGCCGCCGTTTGAAAAGCAAACAAATCAACTGCACGGGAATTAGAAACCAGCCCAGAAGATCAAACGCGATCAAGCCAATACCGCTTAAAATATACAGCGGCCCCCATATCCAATGCCGACCATTTTGCCAGCGGAAAAACAGTGCCATATTCAGCGTAACCATCAGGTAAAACGCGGAATACATTTTCAAATCGCGGCTGTAGTAAACCAGAAAGGGGTTTACCGCCACCAGCAGCATGACAAACAAGGCGGTGCGGCGCGACATGAATTGGCGGGCCAGAAAATAGGCAGCCGCTACGTTTAGTGTACCGAGAATCGCCCCCAATGCCCGGAGGTAGGTGGAACCCGTGACCATACCCGGGGAAATATGGAGCACCGTTTTTAGAAATTGCAGCCAGACCCACAGCGCCGCATACCAGCCGGGTGGAAATCCCTGCGTCCAGAGCGTATTAAGAAGATAGGTGAAATTGCCTGAAACGCGCGAAAATGTAGCGGTCTCATCACACCAGAGAGACTGCAATCCCAGATGCCAAAACCGTAAAAATGCTCCCAACGCAAAAACTGCGGAAAATCCCAACCAGAAAATCAATCGCCTTCGGCCCGGTGTAAGCGCCCAGCGGCCGGGCGGTTTACCCTCCGGCAACGGAGGCGCAGGCTCAGGAAGTGGTGCGGCAGGCACACCGGCCGCCGCATCTGGTTTTGCAAGCTCAGGCTGATTCATAAACGGTACAACGCACAGAACCGTGTTTTGTTGTATGGCACTGATGCCCCGAGCACGAGCGCCCCTGGAGCCAACGCGATCAACTATGGCACAAGTCAAAAACGCGGCGAGCGCTGCACCATCGCACTGCGCCCGCCGCATAAAGTTCAATGTACCCGGCACTGCACCAGCTTACAGCACCAGTTTGGCAAGTTCCTGATGCGCTGCCGCCACACCGGCTCCAAAGGTAAAGGAATATCCCTGCTGTTTGAGCACCACTTCCAAGGCGCTGATAAGCCCCAGTGTGTCAAACGCATCCACGTAGCCCATGTGGCTTACGCGGAAAATTTTCCCTTCCATGGTACCCTGTCCGGCCGCAGTATGAATGTTAAATTGCTTACGCAGCGCACCGCGGAAGGTTTTGTCATCAAAGCCCGCGGGGTAATGAATGCCCGTAACGGAATCGGAGGGATTGCTGGAAAAAACTTTCAAGCCCATGGCTGTTGCGGCGCTGCGTGTGGCCCGCGCAAAGCCTGCCGTGCGCTTCCAGACGTTTTCCATCCCTTCCCCAGTGATCATCTCCAAGGATTTGTGCAACCCGCGAACCAGTGTCACCGCCGGGGTCCAAGGCACATCATTTGCCTCCAAACTCTTAAGATAGTGCGGCAAACTCAAGTACAAATTCGGCTGCGTAACAGATTCCATTTTCTTACGCGCTTTTTCCGATACGCTCAAAAACGCCAACCCCGGCGGCAGCATGAGCGCTTTCTGCGATCCGGTGACCAGAATATCCACGCCCCACTCATCAGGCTTCACCGGAATAGCGCCTACGCTGGTAATTCCGTCGGCAATTAAAATCGCATCGGTTTTCCGAACGTGCCCTGCGATGGCCTGAAGGTCGTTAACCGTGCAGGTGCTGGTTTCACTGTGACAAAGTGTCACGGCGTCAAACGTACCCTTCGAAAGCGCGTCTGCCACCTCTTGCGGCGGGACGGCATGGCCATATTCCGCTTTAAGCTCGGTGATCTGACATTTATTGCGCTTGGCAATCGTAACCCATCGTTCCGCGAATTTACCGTTGGAAAGACACAACACTTTTCCGCCCTGCGGAATCATGTTAATCATGGCACATTCATAGCCCGCCGTGCCGCTGCCGGAAATCGTTACCACCGGATTGGCCGTTTGCAGCACCTGCTGCAGAAGCTTGTTGACGGCGGCAAACAGGGTTTTGTATTCCTGCGTGCGGTGATGAAATATCGGCCGAGCCATTTCTAATAGAACTTCATCCGGAACGCTCGTGGGGCCGGGGGTAAATAAACGCATACGATTCATGTCATAACTCCAGAATTAAACAACACAATTCCAACCAGCGGCCAACCCGGATACCTACCGCAGGGACCGGTTCAACGCCACCCAAACCATGCAATATAAGCGAAACGTCATGATTCTCAACAGGGCATCGAATCGGAGGTGACACTTCTATTTCGGCTAAGGGGTGACAATCCTAATTCGGTACAGAAAATTGAATCGGAAAATATCGAAAAACCGCCGAAAAACCCATACGATTCCCCAGTAACCCCAAAAAAACTTTGCAAAGCGGTCGGATAGCATACAATACGGAGAGGATATTGAGCGTTTTGTTATTACAGGAGTTTCTATCATGCAAATCGCAAAAATAAAGTTCCTACCCATGGTCGCCGTGGCGGCCTTATTGACCGGTTGCTCCTATGGACCAACCACCCCAGTAACCCAAGTAGGTAGAGAATATCTTTCACAGCGCTGCAGCGACGCGCTGGCACAATTCAAAGAAGCTCGGCCCGGCATGAATCAATGGATTCACTCGGCTTACGCTTACACTATTCTGCCATCCGTGGGTGCCGGGGCTATTGGAATCGGCGGGGCATCCGGGCGCGGAGAAGTAATCCGCCAGGGCCACTTGCTGGGCTATTGCAAAATGACACAGGTGAATATCGGTGCACAAATCGGTGGACAGAGTTTCGCCGAGCTAATTCTTTTCCGCGATCAATACGCATTAACAAGATTTGAATCCGGACAAACCACGTTTGACGCGCGGGCCACTGCCGTTGCGGCGGCCAGCGGTGCGGGTACGGCGGCAAATTATCAGTACGGTGTGATCGTCTTTACTCTTCCGCTCGATGGGCTGATGGTGCAGGCAGCCATTGGTGGCCAGCACTTTACCTTTGCGCCGGCAGGACAATGAGGCGCTGAAGGTATGGCATCAGGTGAGATTCCAGGCAAGCCGGAGTTTTTCCCCGGCGCCAACCCGTCGCAGAAGGGCATGGCGCTTTTGAAATCGCTTGCGCTGGTTGGACGCAGTGCCTTTACCACCACCGGCCCCTGCCTGGAAAATCTTTTGCCCATGGGCACGTTAAGCGACGTGACCGTGCATCATACGGGTTTTCCCGATCCGTTTCTGACAGATGATTTTGCCGCGACCGCCACGCATCTGTTGGAAATACAAACCTTGCACCGCGATCCGGCCGGGCGAAATTGGGCGGACATCGGTTATCATTTTGCCGTGGATCGGCTGGGCCGTATCTGGCAGCTTCGCGATCTGCGATTTCAAGGTGCGCATGTAAGAAACCATAATGCTCATAACGCCGGTATTGTTGTATTGGGAAATTTTGATTTGCAAACGCCTACCACACAACAGACAACCGCCTTAACCGCTCTGCTGAACTTTATGCGCGACGCATTCCGCCCCATCAATGTTGCCACGCACCGGGAATTAGCCGATACGCCCACCTCATGCCCCGGCAAATATCTACAAATGTTTATGGAGCAGAATTTTCGCGCCTCACATAAGGAACTCGCATGACGACGCCTGGCGATGTTAAAGTCGATCCTGCCACGGAAATGGCCGCCGAACGTACCATGCTGGCGTGGATCCGCACGGGTCTGGCCCTGATGGGTTTTGGTTTTGTGGTGGCCAAGTTCGGACTATTTTTGCAGAAACTTGCGGAAATAAAAGATATTCACATGAAAGTGCAGGCCAATCAATCCGCATCCGTATGGATTGGTATTGCACTGGTCCTCCTGGGCGTGGCCGTAAATATCGCGGCCGCCACACGCTTCGCCGGCCTGATTCGCCGGCTCCACTCCGGCGAAAAAGCCAAACCCATGCGCTGGGAACTCGCCGGCGGCGTAGCCATTATCATGGCCCTCATCGGCTTGGGAATCGCCGGATACCTGTTGCGGTTAAAGTAACCCGACTTTTCCATTAAAATCGTCAGGCACATCAAAAGCGGCCGGTAAAGCTCGAACCCACAACAATCAATAAAGTTGGCGGTAATGGCGTCGGTGCGGATTGAACTGGAGTCGGAAAGAAAATAATGAATGGCCCATTGATAGCGGGATTCCCAGTCCGTTGCGATTCCCCCTGTAGCGGAGTTAATAATACCGCGAAAACATTGTGTTTTGCAAGCGATCGGATTTTTGTTTTCTTACGACATTGCAGGCTGTCGCAATACCAAACGCCACAAAAACGCCACAAAATGTGGCGGGAGCATTTCACAATTTTAACGAGGTTCATTTCCTTACGGCCTGCCAGTTCGCAAGGCGGCCACACGCCGCCACTTGTCTCCCAGGCTCCGACAGCTTCATTACTTCCACCGCCGCTGGGATAGCTTCCCGGTCGCAACGACCTTTACCG
>JAJZCT010000257.1 GCA_021828925.1 Planctomycetota bacterium | reverse complement strand
ATGTCAGCGGGCCGGCGACGCTGGTTCCGCCGGTGATTATCAGGGCTTTGCCCTGATTGCGCAGCAGTTTCATGTCCAGTTCCAATCCTACAAGGAACATGAATAACACGACGCCGATCTGACTTAATACATTAAGATATGGGTATGGATCGGCTCCCTTATGCACAGGAAACAGCATGGCCAGCACGGCGCCATGATACAGCAGGCCCAATACTGACGGCCCTAAAATAATGCCGCCAAGCATCTCCCCCACCACACGCGGCTGACCAATCCATAGCATGATTTTTCCTACCACGCGGGCGGTCAGCAGAATAACTGCGATCTGTACCAGTAATTGTAAAATTGGGTGCATAATACGCCACCTCGGGTCGCTTTTTCCACACCAGAGATCCTGCCCCGGCAACATAGTCTGATCGCTCCAAGGGTGCGATCACGACCACCAGAGTTTACCGCACGCCTAAGCTGAAACCAACCGACAGATGTAAATATTTTCCAGTTACGGCATAAACACCAATCCGGTAGCGGCAATATCGCGGCTGTTGTATCCCACGGCTATCTGATATTTGCCGGCGGGTACGGCCCATTGATCAGCCTTGGTATCAAAATACGCAAAATCACGCCAATCCAATTTCATGGTCACGGTCTTGGTCTGGCCCGGTTTGAGATTCACCCGGCTGAAACCTTTGAGCGTTTGCACACATCGATCCGAGCGATCCTCCTGCGGTCGAATATATAACTGCACCACTTCCGCACCGGTTCGCTTGCCGGTATTGGTTACTCTGGCGGTAACTGTGACCGTTCGGGCTTTCCCGTTACCCAGCGCGGAAATATGCAGATTTCCGATCGAGAATGTTGTGTAGGATAATCCGAAGCCGAAGCAATATCGCGGAGAAATATCCTTTTTATCATACCAGCGATATCCGACATAAATTCCCTCGGAAAAATGCACTTCCGGGTGCAGGCCGTAAATATCATGGCCGGGATAATGGCCGTACGCCGGCTGCTGCCGCCAATTGCGGGCAAAGGTATCCGGCAGGCGGCCGCTGGGATTAATTTTTCCAAAAATAATATCGGCCACGGCCGTATTGCCGTTTTCACCGGGATACCACGCATAAACAAGGCCCGCGATTTTATGAATCCAACGGCTCATTGCCACGCCCCCACCGGCGTTGACAACCACCACCTGATGCGGATTAAGTTTTGCAACGTCCCGAATGTAACGCCCCTGTGCGGATGGCAGATGATAGCTGCGGTCAAAATCCTCATGTTCAAGGCGCGGACCATATCCAACGCAGGTAATAACGGCATCCGCGGATTTAATTTCTCGGCGCTGTTGAGAGTTTAAGAATGGGTGGCGAAGGCGATGCAGGCCGACTTTCATTTCGCCGGGGCCTACATTGGGCTGCATCTGAATAATCAATTGATAAGTATGCCCCTTAACAAAATGATAATCATCCATGAAAGCAATGACGGGACGGGGACGCCACTGTTCAATAATTTTTTTCTTATTCAGAAAGGCTTCGGCATCGCCGTTATTGCAGAAAAACTTCAGCATGTAATCGCCGGTCTCTGGCGGCTTAATTTCGGTCACCCATTGTGCGCTAAATCCGGGGCCAACGTGGCGGGGTAATTCGCCGGGATGTTCCCAGCTTAAATTCAAACTTTTGACATCATGCACCATAGGTGGCACAGATGTTGATTTAGCAGCCAGAATGCTAATCTCTGCGCCAGGTTTGCCGTCCGGGGCATAAAAATCATTCTGGGTCCAGTATGCTTTCCCCTGGCCGATATACGGAATGTAGGTTACTTTCACCTGCGATCCCGCCGCGTGTTTCACCGCCGCCAACATGCTCACAGGCGTGCTGATCGGAATGACGTAGGCGCTGCCGCCGCCGGTGGTAACGGCGGGCGACGCCATAGGTCCCAGCACGACGATGTGTTTTATGACCGTCTTATTCAGTGGCAGAAAGCGGTCCTTGTTTCGCAGCAGAATGGTGCCTTGAGCGGCCACTTTCATTGCGGCGGCAGCACTGACGGGATTATTCAGCGGAATGCCCTTCTTGGTTTGCGGACGATTCAGAAAGTTCAACGCCACCATCATGCGTAATGTCCGGCGGACATGCTGATTAATATTTGACAAATGAAGCTTGCCGGATTTAAGCAAGGGCGGAATGGTGAGCATATTGTAAAAAATCGGGCGGTGCATTTCCATATCCATGCCTGCTTTCAGAGGCCCCAGTGTGGCGTGCGAAGCACCCCAATCGGACATTAATACACCCTTAAATCCCCAATGTTTGCGCAGGACATCCGTGAGCAGGTATTTGCTGGCGGTGCAGTATACGCCATTGACCTGATCATACGCCGCCATGATAGACCAGACATCTCCCTGCCGCACCGCCGCCCGGAATGGCGGAAGATAAATTTCCTCCATAGCCCGTTTACTGATAATTTCATTAATATCAATGCGATCCGTTTCCTGTTCGTTGGCAACATAATGTTTAGCACAGGCGGCGACTCCCTGCGATTGCACTCCCCTGATCCAAGGTGCCGCGATTTGTCCGGCGAGATACGGGTCTTCACCGAGGTATTCAAAATTTCGGCCGTTTTGCGGCTCGCGGACGATATTCACGCCCGGCCCGAAAATAACATGCACGCCGCGTGCCCGGCAGTCACTGCCGATCTGCCGGCCTTCTAAAAATGCCAGCTTGCGGTTCCATGTTGACGCGAGAGCTGCGGAGGCCGGATAAGCAGTTGAAGCTCCAAATCGGCGTACGCCTAAGGATGCATCACTCATGACCAATGTTGGAATGTGCAGGCGCTCGACACCGGGAACGTCGAGGATGTTTTCAAACGCCATCATGCGGACTTTTTCCCGCAGCGTCATCTGCTTGAGCAGCGCATTGGCTTTGGCATCAACTTGTTTGGGGGAAAGCTTAACCGGGATATATTCGCCGGCCTGAGCCGTACACGCCGCACCGGCCGCCACGAACAGGCACACTGCAGCGCCGTGCATGAATGGTCGCAGATTTCCAGAATTGGATTTACCGGAAGCGGTTCCAAACTTTTTGCGCAACATCCTGATACTCCTGAAGAAGGGTTTAACAAGAATTAAAAGTTGCGAGCCAGTGGCGTTCTCACCCGCGTGGGCCACAATATGACCGAAACCGAACAAAATTTCAAATAAAACTGTTTCCGCATTGGTTTCTATCAAGATTCCTTTTTCGTTGGGTTCCGTCATAGCTCAGCATCCTCAACGGTTTATACGGGTCCCATTGATTTACCGGGTGCAATAAGCTTGCTGCATGGAGGGTATTACGTGAACATATTTTTTTCCAATTCTTCAAGCGATTTGCCTTTGGTTTCCGGCACGGCAGAGAGCACAAAAGCAAATCCCGCAGCGCAAATGACAGCGTAGAGCCAGAAGGCCCCTGCGGTGCCGATGGCAGCTTTCAAAGCAGGAAATGTTTGGGTCAAAACAAAATCGGCGATCCATAAAGCGGAGACCGCGATTGAAAGGGCGGTGCCGCGAATGCGATTGGGGAAAATCTCGGATATGAGAACCCAGGTGATCGGTGCGAGCGTCATGGCATAACACGCAATGGCCGCCATGACCAAAATCACTATCGGCAGGCCGTCAATATGTTTATAGTATGCGAATCCGAGCAGGGTGTGCGTGACAACCAACCCGCCGGCACCGATAAGCATCAGCGGCCGACGGCCAAGGCGATCCACCAATCCCATGGCCACCAGCGTAAATATTAAATTTACCGCGCCGGTGATAACAATATCAAATAGTACTCCGTTGACGTGGTAACCGGCGGAGTGAAAGATATTCTGGGCATAACTGAAAATAACATTGATTCCGCACCACTGCTGAAATACCGCCAGCAACACGCCAATACCTATAATTTTCAATACTCTCGGAGACAGTAAGTCCGAAAGTTTCACCCGCCCGATTTTCTCGCCAAGCAAAGTCGCTTGAATAGCGGATATTTCATAGTCTGCGTGAGATTCTCCGCCGATGCGTGCAAGAATTGTTCTAGCACGCGCAAGGTGTCCCTGCTTGGCCAGCCAGCGCGGGCTTTCGGGAATCATCAAGGCCCCCACCAGAAATATCAGGGACGGTATCGCCACGGCCGTGAACATCCACCGCCAGCCGATTCGCCCATCCCACGATGCTGCAATCATGGCGGAAGTCGCGCGGGCTGAAATGGGCTGGGCAATCAACCAATTGACCATATCCGCCAGCAGAATACCGATGACGATAGTCAACTGATTCAGAGCAACCAAACGTCCGCGCACGGGTGCCGGAGAAACTTCGGCAATATAGAGCGGTGACAGATTCGAGGCCATGCCAATGGCCACACCGCCAATAATGCGCCAAAAAGCGAACCAGACGAAGCTTGGTGCCCAGCCGGTTAAAATTGAGGAAATGGCAAAAAGCAGCCCCGCTACGGCCAGGAGTTTCTTTCGCCCAAACTTATCGGTCAGCCAGCCGGTCGTCAGCGCCCCCGCCAACGCACCCAGCAGCGCACAGGACATCGCCCAGCCAATGGTATTGGCATTTACAAGATGAAAATGCGGCACAAAAAATGGCTTGGCTCCGCTTATTACTACCCAATCGTAGCCAAAAAGTAGCCCTCCCAACGCCGCCACAGATGCAATGCAAATGACGTAGCTCAGACGAACTTTTACAGATTCCTTCGGCACCGACTCACTCTGCATCGTCATTTCCTTTTGCCTATACGGGCAAAACCTGAAGAATTTCGGACCCGCTACGACTTAAGTTTACCGGTAACGAATCCGTATTGCTTTGTTTCCGCCAGTAATTCCGAAGCCGGAGCATAACTGGGGTCCGCTCGTAAAATCTTCGTCAGCAGTTTTGCGGAGGCGTTAATTTTTCCCTGCGCGAATTGCATTTGCGCCTGAAAAAATTGAGCAGTATTTTTCTGTTGCGCCTGCATATTGGCTTCAAAAAGTAATAAGGCAGGTAATGAGGTTGCGAAATAATCAATCTTCGCGGGGACACGTTCTAATTGTTTTGCGTAGGCCGATACAGCACGGATGAGCTTTCCTGCCGTCGGCATTTTCCCCAGTTCCCGCAATGCCAGAATCGTGTAAAGCGTCATTTCGGAGTATTGAGTTACCGCCATCTGATGGAAATCACCGCGGGCGGTCGCTGCACGACGCCACCATTGCCTGGCTTGCGCCTTTTGGCCAAGTGCGGCATACGTCCGGCCCAGATAAAAATAAATGTCGCTGCAATTCGCCAGCGGATGCCGGGCTTCACCAAGCGTTTCCGGCGGCTTTAGCGCCGATTGAAAATATTCTAATGCTTCGGACGCTTTTCCCTGTCGCAATAAATCACGACCCAGACTGCAATTCGCCCGGACGAATTGCTCCAATACGCGGCCCTCGCCCCCTTCCCAAGGTTGAAAATGTCGATGCGTTAAAATGGCCAACGCCTCTTCATGCCGCCGAGCCAAATTCAACAAAGCACAATATTCTATCGCCAGATCATCACGTTGTGCCCATCCGGCCAACGTGTGCGTTTTTAATATTTCGCTGGGCGCAACTCCTGCCGGTGAAAAAGTTTGCAAGTCAACGTTCTGGCTTGCCTCCAACGCGCGTAATCTGGTCTGAGTCTTAACGCCCATGCATTTGGCTAATTG
>JAJZCT010000256.1 GCA_021828925.1 Planctomycetota bacterium | reverse complement strand
AACCGTGCCCATCGACGAGTTGAATATTATTGCCATCGCGTTGAATCATAAAAAAACTGCTTGGCGGTGCCGGCACGGTACGCATCGGATCCAACGCCAGAGCCAGCCGGAATTCCTCGGCTCGCATTTTTCCAACATGTCCTGCAACATCTCTAAGCGTAATAATCATCGGTCGGCGGGTAACCGGGTTTCGCTGTGTAATGCGCACCGACACAATAGGCCCAAGCTCCGCGAGATACGGCAGATCATTTTTCTGGCCCCACCAGGTTATGGCCTGCGTAATTTGCTGCAAACTGAAAGTCATTGTCGGCCAGGTAAATTCCGGGCAGTTCGCATCCAGCGTGCCGAACAGGCGGTTGGTCAATGGCGGTACGGAAGCGTCACCCCAGGCTTCCGCCGCACTTTGCGAAGCTCCCCCATTACACGCTGAATAAAAGGCGCAGAACAAGCCCATTTCCTGGTTGTCCCGCGTTTCCATAATATCGCCGGTGGTAGCGCGTACCGCATTCCATGCGTTTGGCGTTTCCGCATTTTTCCCACCGTACACCTGCGAATTTTGACCTCCGGTAACATCCCAGACGTGGGTGCGGCCAAAGGTTTCCATCTGGTAGAGCGCATACGTTCGGGCCGCAACGGCTTGTGCCCGATATGTCGCCGGCAGCCAACTATGATACAGTTCTCGGGAAAGCACGCCCGCCAGATAACTTTCAATGGGCAAGCTGTTAATAGCAGCGTATTTCCCATCCGCCAGATGCACAATGCGTACGACCCCGCGATAGAGATGAGCATTGATGTACGGCGGCGTGACGGATTCCTGCGTAATACGCACACGAATCCACGGCTCGTGCATCCATGAAGCCAAATGAATAATGCCCGGATATAACGGCCCGAGAATTTTGGGTTTTGGCAAAATAGCCGGCACGGCGGGAAATGCCGGTGGCATCATGGGCGATACCGGGGTCGGTGCCGGTTCCGGAGTCAACGAACTTACCGTGGGCGGAGGTGGGACTGTGTTATAGGAAATAGTCGTTGGCGTGGTCTGGCAACCGCATAGCATGAAGCCCGTCAACAGGGCTGCAACTGAAGGAACAAAACGTGGCAACCGACGTGCGATCCGGATCATCCATGACCCCTTTGCGGTAAAGTGCCAACAGGCGTGGAGGATGTTTTGCAAACACTACACTCCGATCCCCACGCAACGGGACGAAGAGGCAATGGAATCGGTTGTACTGCAGGCATCTTGCCTGCATCGAAAATACGACAAAAGCAGGCGGGACGCCGGCGGTACCTATAAGCTCACCCGACTGTAGCCGCCTCAGGCCGGCCCGCCGCAGCCGGTTCTACTCAACGCGACGTAAAGACAGTCCGAACTCAGTGAGCTTCTGCTTAACTTCTTCCAAGCTGGTCTGACCGAAGTTTTTCACACCCATGAGTTCCGCTTCCGTGCGGCTGGCCAAATCGCCCAACGTGTTGATGCCCAGGCGTTGCAATGCCTTGCTGGCGCGAACGGAAAGGTCCATTTCCGTGACCAGTTTATTCAATACTGCTTCTGGCACCTTGGCGGCCACTTGTTTAATCAACTCCTGCCGCTGCTGCTGCCGGGCTTCATCCACCGCCTGACCCAGTCGCAGGCCTTTCTTGGAAAGCATTTCCCGAATTTCATCCAGGCTGGTTTCCCCAAAGTTCTTATAGCTGATAAGCTCGGCCTCGCTGGTGCGCACCAGATCACCCAGCGTCCGGATATTCATTTTCTTCAGGCAGTTGCGGGCACGCACGGAAAGTTCAAAATCAGTGGTGGGCAATTCCAGAAGCATATTGCGCGGCAGAATGCGTTTATCAGAATCATCCTGCACTTCCATATACATGGAGCTATCCACATGCTCATAATACATGCGTCCATGCGGATTATTGGGCTTGACTGACAGAAGCCGGTGCAGGCATTCTTCCGCTTCATCATAATATCCGGCATCTTCATACAGCACGGAAAGATTCAACAGCACGCCTTCACGCGTGGGTTGATGCTGCGCCAGCGATTCATAAATGGAAAGCGACAATTCATCATCGCCGAGAAGATCAGCGTAATACGCCAGCTTGAATGCGATATCTTCATTTTCCGGATCAGCCTGATGGGCTTCTTCCAACTTCTCAGCGGCTTGCACGATATTGCCGGCGTGCGCCAACTTCATAGCCTGCTCAAAAAGAGACTTGGCCTTGCCGGCGTCGCGCGGCGTGGGTGTATTTACGATTGGGGCGGCGGTTGTGGTCGTCATGTGTTAAACCCGATTTCCTCTGTTGTAACAATTCCAGCAAAGTCATCAAGGTTCATAAAAGCATATCTTTCATGCCCTGACGAACCCTTAATATTACCATTATCCCCTATAAATGACAACCACGTCGCATGGGCACAAAATCGACGCCAGCCGCGAGAGTTTTTACTCCGGGACGGCTGATGATTCTCATTGACACCAATATCCCCCCGCGCGTGGCCATCCCCAGATATTGATCCCATGACTTTCCCCCTTTTAATCGCGACCGGGCTGCTTAGCAGAATATTTGCTTAAGAGCCGGGCCGCGCTGCGACTAATAACCAATGAGCAATGACCACTGAGCAAAACATAGGGATTTCCAAATCTCTGATCCGTGAATGCCGCTGCAGCGGCAGACAGGAGGTCTGCGGTCCGGTGCCGCCGCCGGCACCAAGTGGAAGTTGTTTCGGCAAGCGTTACCATTAACGATCATCATTCATTTCTTGCTTACAACTTTCAAATTTCCCCAAGCTCGGCAAGACCGCTTCTTCTCACAAAATTAGCGCGCCCGCGATCCACCATGCCGGGATTTTACTTGAGCTTGCCTCTGATTGGCGACTGCCTTCGGCTCCGCTCCAATCGCCGCCAAAGCGATGCAAAAGGACCCTTCCGTGCCTGGCGATCGAAGTATGCGATTTCTTCGCTTGGGCTTAAAGTCTTAGTCTCTGCGTAGATGTCTTCCTGCACCTTGTGCTTGAACGCCACAGCGCTAAATGTCTTGCGAATCTTCCTCGAAGAAGGCACGGGTCACCTCCAATGGAGTCACAATGGTTAACCGCCGGAATCCCCGGCTCTCATTGACCATATTATACGCATTGATCCGATCAAGGCGAACAATATGCTTGAAATTCCACGACACGATGGCATCCACTCCGGTGACGCTGGCCGCCGCCACATGCAGCGCATCCTCCTTCCATCTGGGCCCCACAACCCCGGCGGTGAGGTAGGCGTCCCGCAGGGCGATGACCTCCAAGCTTAAGACCGCATATTCAATGTGTTCCGGCGACAACGATTCCAGAACCGCGCGAACGCGCATTGGAGCCGTCGCCAGTTCATCGAGGACAATCTGACTGATCACCAGCATCAGCCGGCCTTTGCGAATAAGGTCCATTAAACGGCGTGATTCCACGGCGAATTCCTGATCCAGGCAGCCGCCGATGACGGACGTATCGACATAAATTCTTTGCTTTTCCCGCTGCATCATTTTGGCAATTCTAGCCGAGGGGAGTAGTACCCGCCAACGGCCGTCGGTGAACGTAAATGGTCCAATCCTGATTGTACACCTGGCCAAACTGATTAAGTGTAACGACCAGACTGATGCCGGCTTGGTTGTCGGTTTGGTTCAACTCCTGCGTGCCGGTGCCAATGTAAACGAAGCTGGCCAAGGTGCCGGTGGAATCACTGATGCTGGTGGGCCGGCCCAGGGCTGCATCGGTGGCGTTGGTGTAGTTGTATGCCAGTACATAATCATCGGAATAGGTCGTCATGGATGTCAGGAGGTTGGAACCAGAATCTGTGCCGCTGGTGATCCGCGACTGCCGGTCGTTGAAATCCATGTTCGCAAAGCGGCTTGACCGCTCGCGAAAATGCGAACCGTAGAATGCCGCCCCGGCATCTGCGCCCCCGATGCGAGCAGGGCGGGAATTTGTCGCCCACCGGCGAGCATAAGACGCCGAAATTTCTCCACATATTGACATAATTACATGGCATTTCACCGTTAGACAACCAGCAAATCAACCCTTATCATGGATAGTAGCCCCTTCACAATCGGGTAGAGTCGAAAAGTGGCGCGGTGGTTTAGGTTGGGCACAGCGGTTTACCGGCCCTTTCGGTTGCCGGTGCCTCAGTATCCCAGCCGTGCTCCGTTTCCACTTCCCGCTCATCGAACCGGACGGGCGCAATTAACGCATCCGGCTCTCGGATCAGGCTCCTCCGCAAGGCATACGCCGCGCCGCCAGCACCTTTGGAATATTGATCAACCCCAGTGTGGAGTAGATGTACTTTGCGGGGAATCGTCTTTCACCCCGCGTATCCAGCTTGTGCTTGCGTGCCAGCCAACAACGCACACGTTCCTGTGTGAACTTGTCCAGCTCCCCATACGCTTTCCATAAGGAACCGTAGTTGAAGTACTGGCTCCAGCCACGCAGACGGTGGTTGATGGCTCCGATCAGTTCCGTTGTATCCTGTCGCTCCGTTTGCGGCCCCGTCATCTCGCGGATCGTCTCTTTGATCCGTTTGAGATTCTTGGCCGAAGGATAGGCCCCAAGGTACTTGCGGCCTCCCCCGAAAGCGTACTGAACTCCAAAACTGTAACCCAGAAAGTCGAACGACTCCCGCCACGCCCGGCACACCCGTGTCTTGCGTTCGTTGAGCGTCAGCCCGATGGCTTCCAGTATCGCACCTGCCTCAGCCATGGCCTCTTCGGCCTGTCCGCGACAGAGGATCACAAAGTCATCGGCGTAGTTGACGATCCGCGAGGGCGGACGCCGTTGCGATCCACGCTGCTCCCAAGCCTTGAGAAAGCGTCGCATGTAAATGTTCGCCAGCAACGGCGAGATAACCCCGCCCTGTGGCGTGCCTCGGCTGCCGGCGCTCCGGCGGATCGGTTTGCCGCGTTCATTGCGTTCTTCGACTGGTGCGGTCAGCCATTGTTTGATCAGATGCAATATCCGACCATCGCTGACCCGCCGTGCGATGCTCCGCAATAACGTCCCATGCGGGATCGTGTCGAAATATTTCGACAGATCGGCATCCACCACCTGAACATATCCGGCTTTCAGGCCTTCATGCACCGCCGCCACAGCCTGTTGAGCACTGCGTTCGGGACGGTAACCGTAGGCGTCCTCGGTGAAGTCCGCCTCGAAGATCGGCTCGAGCACCAATTTGGCCGCGGTTTGCGCCACCCGGTCGCGGATCGTCGGTATCCCCAAGGGGCGTTCGCCGCCGTTGGCCTTGGGAATCATCACCCGACGCACTGCTTGCGGGCGGTATCGCCCCGCCTTGAGTTCTTCCTGGAGTTCAGCCAGGAAACGATGCAGCCCATACTTCTCGATGTCCTCGAACGTCTGGTTGTCCACACCCGGCTTACCTTTATTGGCTTTCACCAGATAGTACGCATGTGCCAGAATGTCTGTCCGATACACCTTGTCGTAAAGGCTGTAGAAACGAAACGTCGGCTCTTGCTTGGCCTTGCAGTATAGCTTCCGCTGCAACGTCCGGATTTGTGTTGGTGTTTCAAGCCCCATGGGCAATCACCTCGTCCTTGTCGCTTGGGTCGCACCCTGAAACCACGGCCCCTTCCCTCCACCGGCATTACCCGGCTTCCTCGGTACTACGAGCCTTTCCGCCTGCTTATCTTTTGCGCTT
>JAJZCT010000255.1 GCA_021828925.1 Planctomycetota bacterium | reverse complement strand
CAGAAGCCCGATTTCATCGACCTTGGCTGCCGCCTCCACGTATGCGGTACGCAATATTTCCAGAGTATCGGTTACCACACGCGTGTCACTATGTGGCGGTTATTGATTACGATTCGGCCCGGCTGCAACAGCGCATTGTCGATCTGGCCAATGGCGTGCTGCAATTTTCGATTATTGGCGGCGGCGATGACCCCGCGACGTGGCCGGACCATGTTGATGAAGGCCGATTTGAAAGATTTATGCACGGATATGATTCTGTGGATATGATAAGTGTAGCGGAATTGCAGGCTGTGCCATGGCTGATGGTGGAGGCGATGGTGGCCGAAAGCGCGTTCCATATTGCAGCTACCGGCTCATTTGGACGTATTGAGGGATTCGGATTCTTGAAAATGATAGAGAGGAAAGTAAAATGGGTACAGGAACATGCGGACCGGCTGCTGAAGTTGATCCACAATTAGCCGCTAATTCCATTCGGCTTTTAGCCGTGGCAACCGTTCTTGCTTTGGCCTGTGGCCGTAAAGTTCCGCGTTCATGGAAGAACATCGGATGATGATGAAATCCGCTAATGCGTGGTTTCTTAGCGCCAATCTTACGGATGGGAGAGATCGCTATATGTTGTTCAATCCGACCAGCTCCGGCAATTGCCGGGAATGCGGTCGAGGTGATGTTGTTCCGCTGAAACCAAGCGGATAAAAACAAGGAGCTTGCCATGAATGTATTGATTCCTCAAACGGGCCTGGGGGGAAATTACGCCTTAATCTGTGAGCGCCTCAAGCAAGTTCGCACACAGGTCTGTGGCCGACGGGGCCAGTCACGCTTTGCCTTTTTACTCGGACTCTCGCCATCTACATACAATTACTATGAGAAGGGCCGAGTACCGCCGGTGGAGGTACTGGATTTGGCCGCCAGAATATCCGGAGCTCCCCTGCTTTGGCTGATTCGTGGCGAACCGACGGATTTCAATATTACCACGCTGAATTTTATTGTTGGTGAATTGCCGGAAAAGCCACCCGCCAAGGAAAAAACGGATCCCGTTTAAGACCGATGAGAATATTCATGTCCGAAACGCATGTCGGTCTTTCAATGGTAAAAAAACGCTGACGGGCGGGATCGTTTTGATTTTCTGGTGGCGAGAGAGTTATTTCAGACAATTTTTTTTGAATGTAAATTCAATGATTTCGGTGGGAATGGCGTATAATCATCGCAGGGCGAATTGAACCCCACTTTGACAAAGGGACTTCATGCGCATGGATTGCGACACATCAGTTTCACGGCCGCTTGCCATCCGAGCACTGCTGATCATCTTGTTACTTCTCTCATTTGGCCTGCCGTCGATCCGTGCGCAGGTTACGGGGTTTGGTTTTCCATCACCGGCAGTGGTACAAGCCACGCTTCAGGCACAACCAGATAAAATGACAGCGACGGGTAAGGGCGTTCTGCGCATTTCCTGCACAATTATCCCGGGGTATCACCTGCAAAGCCACCACCCGTTGGACAAATTTCTTGTGCCGGCGGAAGTTACCATCTCTCCGGTGCAAGGAATTGCGTTTGGAAAAGTTACCTTTCCGAAAGCCAGACTAATCACCGCATCCGCGCAAATTACCAGTGCTGGGAAACTCTCGGTTTATGAGGGGCGATTTGTCATTGCTATTCCGTTTACGGTTTCAACGGCAGCCAAGAACGGACGCAACGCCATCCATGCGGCCTTTACCTTTCAAGCCTGCAATGCCGAATCCTGCCTGCCACCGCAAACGCTGAAACTCTCTGCTTCAATTTTGGTGTCGGGCGGACAATGGCGGGCCGGTGTGCCGCAGTCTTCGGCCAAAGTCGCCACCCATGGAACAGCCCCCGCGGCAATTTCCGGCAATGCCGGACACAAACCAACCGATGCCCAACAGACGCTTGCCGCGATCAACTCCCTGCATTACGACATTACAACTGTCCATGAGCCATTGTGGCGACTGATCGTGTTCGCTTTAATGGGCGGACTGATCTTAAATATCATGCCGTGTGTGCTGCCGGTGATTCCATTAAAAGTTCTGGCCATGGTTCAACAAGCCCATGGATCGCGAAAAATGGCGGTGCTCCATGCGCTGGTTTTTTCAGCGGGGATTATTTCATTATTTTTTATTCTTGCAGTGATAATGGGGATATATCGCGCCGCAACCGGGCAGACTCTGACCTACGGCATGCAATATCAGCACCCAGTATTTCTGATAGCGATAGCTTTGATCGTGCTGGCACTGGCGTTATCCATGCTGGGGGTGTGGACTATTCAACCGCCCAATGCGCTCTATGCCGTTGAAACCAATCGCGGCGGATTGGCTGGCGCGTTTGGCATGGGCATGTTGGCGACATTGCTGGCTACTCCCTGCAGCGCGCCATTTCTAGGCGTGATGCTCACCTGGGCGCTGGTTCAGCCAACGGCGATTATCGTCCTTTTTTTTGTGCTTATTGGTGTGGGCATGGCGTGGCCCTATGTGCTCTTAGCGGCGTTCCCGGCATGGCTTAGTCACGTGCCGCGGGCGGGGCGTTGGTCGGAAATTGTCAAAGAAGCTCTGGGGCTGGTAATGGTAGCAGTGGCGGTTTATCTGTTGCTAAGCACAGAGAATCGGTCACAAATTGCCACCGGCTTTGTGCTGGCGGTGATTCTGGCGATTGTGTGCTGGGGTTGGGGCAGAATACCGGACATTAACATGAGACCTATAAAAATATGGGGTATTCGCCTGGGTTTTGTCGTGGGCGGCGTGCTGGCGGGCGGATTGTATCTGGCCTGGACCGGCGGAATTCAAGCGGTCAAAGGCGCTACAATTACGCAAAGCCACGCGGGAAAGCCGGGAATATTTGTGGTGAATCATTGGCAAGACTTTAACTGGAGTGCGATGAACGCGGCATTACAATCTGGCCATCCAGTGGTGGTGGATTTTACCGCTCCCTGGTGCATTAACTGCCGGTTTGTAAAAGCTACGGTGCTCGATGCGCAAAGGGTGCGGCAGAAGTTTGGTCTCGCTAAGGCGGTACTCTTCAGTGCGGATATTGATCAGCCGATACCGAAAGCCTTCTGGCTGAAACTCGGTGGCCGGGCGATACCATATCTGGCAATTTTATCACCAAAGCATCCAACCTTGCCCGCAATTTTGCGCGATATTTACACGCAACAGAATGTTATAGATGATATTACAGCGGCGGAACGGTAAGTCGGGCCCAAGATTGTTGAATCATTTGTCGGCTTGATTCGTTAGGCACAGAGAACGCTGCCGATGATGCAGAGCGGTCAAATGCGCACGGCGGTTGTAGAAAGGCGGAGCCTGAATTTGAAATACAAGCGAATCTGGATTGTCGTTTTCGTTGCGCTGAGTTTTGTTGGACCGGCCTTAAGTCGGGGTGCTACGCTGGGCACCGGCTGGAAATACCGGCGTTCCCTGCGCGCTAATTTATTTCCAACCTCAGCACCAGGCAAAAATCTGGCATGGGCCCAATTCTATACCAACAGTGCCCGCCTGCCGGATGGGCGGGATTTGCGTGTAACGACCGCCGCGGGAACCATATTACCCATGCGATTGCTGCGGGTATCAAAAAATGATGATATGGTGCGATTGGCTTTTCAAGAGCCGGCAGCCGGGGAATATTTTGTATGGTGGGGAAACAAGCATCCGGGGGCAGCTCCACCGGTGCTGAAAATTGACCGGGGCATATTTTTGCGTGTTTATCCGCTGGTGCAAGGGCCGCGACGCACGTGGCGGCAGATGAGGCAACGGTTTAATCAGGCAAGAGCCTTTGCCTCCATGTTTGTGCCGGAAATGTTCATGGGCTATGACCCGACGGGTTGGAATCGGCAGGATATGATGCGTTACCGGGCGGATTTGCACATTACCAGCGCCGGTAATTACACCTTCGCATTTGATGTGGCGGATGTGGGATTTTTGAATCTGAACGGGAAAAATCTGCTGACCAAAACCCGCCCCGGCGGGATGATGGGACGCGTGCGTTTCAAACGGACGATTTATCTCAAGCCGGGATGGTATCCCATGACGGTTGGCGAATTGCATTTGTGGTGGCTGGCGGGAATATCAGTGGATTGGAAGCCACCCGGATCAGCTCAATATGCACCTATTCCCGCCGCTGCATTTGCGCCGGCGAATCAGGCGGCCGTCGGGCGATTGGAGAAAGTCGGCGGCGGCTATGCGGCTGATTTCTCCATTAAGCCGCAATCACAATTATTTGTACCGCCGGACAATTATCTGCAGCGGTATACCTTTTCCGCACGGGTACCGTCCACGTTTGCACCACGGGTCAATTGGACATTTTCCGACGGGCAAACCGCGCAGGGGCTGCAAGTGGATCATGAGTTTTTAGCGCCCGGCATCTATACAGTTACGATGACCGTACATCAGGCGGGCAACATCTTTAGCGCAAAGCGACGGCTGCTGATCCGCACAGAAATGTTTTCCAAGTTTCCGTATCCGCCGGTGGATCCGTCGGGAGTAGTGGCAGATATTATTGACAATTACAATCTTAAAACGCTTTCGGGCAAGCAACTTTACCGCGGCGTAATGTTTTATCATCATTATAAAAATCTCCGCGGACTAAGAACCTGGGGACTGGCCTGGGCGCTTTCAACCGATGCGCAAAATCCACTATCTGTGGTCCACACCGCAGACATGCTGGTGCGCCGGGAACTGGCAAAAGGCAATTTTCAGCAGGCTGGAAATATTTATTTACTGGCCTCGCGAAAACACATCGACACGATGACGCAGGCCCATTTGCTGCTGCATTATTCCGTTACGGCCTGCAATTACTCCGGCACAGCTCCGGAAGTGCTGCGGTCACTGCAAAACTGGAAAGCTGATCATGGCCATTTATCTAAACCGGCGGCACACGATATTAACACCGCACTGGCCTATGCCGAGGTGGCCAACGGCAATGGTGTGGCCGCGAAGAAATATGTTGCCGACGCGGGAGACTTAACGGCAATGGCCTATAGTGCGCAGGAGATCCGGCAGGGTGTCCTGGCGCGTAATGTCGAAAGTTATATCAACAGCCATCATTACATCACCGCCGATCATCTACTGGATCAGTGGGAGTTGCAATTTCCGCGGGCGATTATCAAAGGCTACACGCGGCTTTTGCGCGTGAAGCTCATGACGTCGCAGCAGCATTTTATACAAGCTGCACACATTGCGGTACAGTACGTCAACAGCGAGCCGAAATCATTTTATGCGGCGAAATTACTGTATCTGGCCAGTGAGGCTTATCAAAGCGCAAACAAGACCAATCGTGCCGAGCTTCTTCTGGCGCGGTTAAAACAGGATTATCCTGAATCACCTTATGCGTATAAGCATTGAAGGCTTATTGACCCTTGAAAAATTGGAGATCGGCGTGGCGCGGATACATTTTCCGGACAGATCGGAATGCCACGTAGGGACTTACGCCATCGCAGAGCATTTTCTTATAAAACAACTGACTTACCAGAGCCGCATCAGCCCAGCGTATTTCCCGGCGCGGGCTGATAAATGCCGCGGCCCCGGTGCCACGCACAAAGGCCTCGCCGAATGTTTCATTACCCGTTAAGCAGCTTGAGGAAAAGACAATTTTCCCGGTTAGGTCCCCGGCCAAGGTAATAAGTTCATCAATGTCCACATCTTCCAATTGCAAAACCAGTTTGCGTTTCAGCCCGTGC
>JAJZCT010000254.1 GCA_021828925.1 Planctomycetota bacterium | reverse complement strand
TTCCGATCTTAATCACAGAACTGGCAAGCGCGATAGGCAACGACGATCCAGAGGTGACGCGCGCCAACACCTTGCTGAAGTTCCTGGAATCCACGCTATGAGGAACATCGCGAAAGGCGGAGAACCGGAAAGCCTCACACTCCATCGCATGTCACCACATGCGACCTATGCCAATTATCAAGCCAAGGCGGAGCTTCGCAATTTCCTGGTGCAGGAACAGCGCGGGCTGTGCTGTTACTGCATGCGGCGAATCCGCAGCGACGATGGCGGTACCACCATTGAGCATTGGCACCCGCAATCGCGATATCCGAAGGAACAACTCGATTACAAGAATCTGCTTGCCACGTGTTCGGGAATAACCAACGGCTATCTGCACTGCGACGCATCAAAGGCGAATAAGAAGTTATCCGGAAATCCGGCCGATCCACAGGATCGGGTTGAGGAACGAATCCGTTACAAGCCCAACGGAGAGATTGCTTCCGATGACACAAATTTCGACGCGGAACTTACGGGCATTCTAAACCTTAATTTGCCCTTTCTTGTCAATAACCGCAAAGCGGTGCTTAACGGATTCGCCGAGAGCCTGGGAAAGAAGGGAGCTGCGCCGCTAAAACGCCGCGAGTTGGAGAACCTCATAAAGAAATGGAGCGGCCAAGGCGGCGGCGACTTAGACGAATACTGCCAGGTTATTATCTACTGGTTACAAAAGCGCCTGCGGCGATTTTAATTTATATGGGTATTTGAGAATGATGAGTCGATTGCAACTTGCCCGCTGTGTTGATCATACGGTGCTTAAGCCGGAGGCTGGAGAGCGGGAAATTCGTGCAGTCACTGCCGAGGCGCTGCAATACGGCTTTGCCGCTGTGTGCGTTAATTCCCGATGGATCAAACTGGTCAGAAGTTTGCTGGATGCGGCAGTTAAAAATGGCCCGGACCATCCGGTGGCGGCCTGTGGGGTTGTGGGCTTTCCGTTTGGGGCTGCAGATACTGCGGTCAAAGCCTTTGAAGCACAGACGTGCGTGAACTCCGGAGCCGATGAAATAGATATGGTCATTTGGCTGCCGGCACTATTGTCGGGAAATCTGGATGTTGCCCGGAAGGATGTGCAAGAGGTGGTGAAGGCAGCAAAAGGCATTTCCAGTAAAGCCATCGTCAAAGTTATTCTGGAAACCGCGGTCCTTAATGAATCACAGATTGCCATGGGCTGTCAGGCGGCAGGTGAAGGAGGCGCGGATTTTGTAAAAACCAGCACGGGGTTTCATCCCGCGGGCGGTGCAAGCGTTCAGGCGGTACGGTGGTTAAAACAATATTCCGGCTCACTGCGCGTTAAAGCCTCTGGTGGAATTCGCGATCTGGCAACAGCACAGGCCATGCTGGCGGCCGGGGCGGATCGACTGGGTTGTTCCGCCGGCGTTGCCATTATCAACAGTTTGCCGCAATAAAATAAAGGAGTTAATAAATGAAAATTCTGGTAACCGGAGCGGCGGGGTTTATCGCATCGCGACTTTCCGTGCGGCTGTTGCAACGCGGTGATCAAGTGGTCGGGCTGGATAATTTAAGCGATTATTATCCGGTGGAACACAAACGGCGAAATCTCGCAGATTTAACCGCCCAGCCGGCCTTCACGTTTATCGAAGGCGATCTGCGGGATGCGGATTTGCTCCTGAAAATTTGTCAGCAACACCAGCCCGAAGCGATTGCCCATATTGGAGCCATGGCCTCCGTGCGTTACAGCGTGGCTAATCCGCTGATTTACGCCTCGGTCAACGTGCAGGGCACGCTGAATCTGCTGGACGCGGCGCGGCAAATCGGTAAGCCGCACTGCCTGCTGGCGTCCACGGGATCCGTTTACGGCCAGTCCACACCCGTGCCGTTTCCGGAAACTGCGGCGGCGGATCGGCCGCTGGCACCGTATCCGGCCAGCAAGCGGGCGATGGAACTTTTCGCCCACAGTCATCATCACGTCTGGAACCTGCCCGTCACAATTCTTCGATTTTTTAATGTGTATGGCCCCCATGGCCGGCCCGACATGATGCCATGGCATTGGGCCCGGCAGATCATGGCGGGTGAGGAACTCACGCTGTTCGCGGCCGGCCATCTTAAGCGGGATTGGACTTATATTGATGACATTCTGGACGGGTATATGGCAGCCTTGGACAGCGGTAACGGGTACCGGGTTTATAATCTTGGGTGCGGCCACCCCGTGGAAAATTTAGAATTTGTCCAGACTTTGGAAGAGATCCTGGGGAAAAAGGCAAAATGCAAGGCAGTGCCGGCACCATCCTCTGAACCCTCTATCACCTATGCGGATATCACCAAAGCCGGCAGGGAATTGGAATATGCGCCGAAAGTGCAGGTGCGTGAGGGCCTGGATCGGTTTATCCGATGGATGCGCACCACCGACTTAATCTAACACTCATGCTTTTCTAAGCGCCGTGCCGATAATAGGGTCAGTAATGAAACGGCTTTTGCCGGAGAACTGATGGCTGATTGACCGCACTGCCGGCACTGCGGAAGCGTACAAGAGAAAGGCAAGATGTGTTGGAAGCTTGCCAATTCGCGTTCCTACGCGGACAATATGAACTCTGAACCGTTTCCCGGCTTCTAGAAGCCTGTCCGAGTAATGGCCGGGATTGTGGTAGGCGATTACTCGGACAGGCTCCTAAGCCGATCGACTGTAAAAAATTCCCGCCGGTGGCTGTCCTGTCTATCATGAGACCGCCTCCGGATCTGAAATTGAGCGAAACACTATGGCCAACCCCAATAACGTCGCCAGTAAAACCGAGACAATGCTGGGCAAATTCATTGTTGATCAGGGGTTTTGCACGCAGGAAGAGCTGGGCGACTGCCTGTCATTGCAGGCGGAACTCGAACGCCAGGAGAGCCATCGCTCCCTGACCGATATTCTTGTGGCCAACGGCTACGTCACGCAAACCCAACTGGCCCGCGTTAAGGCCGCGGTCGAAGAGCAAAAAACTTTTCAACAGATTCCCGGCTACCAGATCATGTCCAAGCTCGGGGCCGGCGCGATGGCCACCGTGTTTAAAGCCCGGCAGCTTTCCCTGGACCGAATTGTCGCAATTAAAGTTCTGCCCAAACGCATGAGCGAAAATAAAGAATTCGTAGACCGCTTCTACATGGAAGGCAAGGCCGCCGCCAAATTAAACCACCCCAATATCGTGGCCGCCTATGATGTAGGCGAAGCGGGCGGATACCACTATTTTGTCATGGAATATGTGGCGGGCAAAACGGTTTATGACCATCTGGTAGACAGTGGAAAACCCTATCCGGAAAAGCAGGCCTTGGACATTATCATCCAGGTGTGTCGCGCACTGGTTCATGCCCATCTCAACGGCCTTATTCACCGGGATGTTAAACCCAAAAATATCATGATGACTCCGGAAGGAACCGCCAAGCTCGCCGATATGGGTTTAGCGCGGGAAGCCGATGACAAAGTCGCCGCCGCCGCTGAAGCCGGCAAAGCCTATGGTACACCCTATTACATTTCCCCCGAACAAATTCGCGGCCAGTTGAATATCGATTTTCGCGCCGACATTTATTCCCTGGGTGCCACGATGTACCACATGGTGACTGGCCGCGTGCCATTTGAAGCCCCCTCCCCGGCGGCGGTGATGCACAAGCATTTGAAAGAGGATCTGGTACCACCGGATCACGTCAATACCAACTTAAGTGCCGGTATATCGGAAATTATAGAAGTGGCCATGGCCAAAGACCCGGCCAAGCGCTATTCCTCCACGTCGGATATGCTTTCCGACTTGGAATCTGTAGCGCATGGTGATCCACCCAAGCTGGCGCGGCGCGCCTATGATCTCACCACGCTGGCGAAAATTGAAAAAGCCGCTGCGGATTCCAATCCTTCGGACCAGGTGGACTTGGTGGAAGCCGACGAAGAACCCACCATTGATCTGGGTTCCCGCACGCTGATTCAAAAATTCAAGGATCCGCTGGTATTGTTGCTGCTGGGTTGCCTGGTATTTGCCATCGTGATTATTGTGATGCTGGAACTCAAGGGGTAGTTAACGAACCGGACCCACATAACCCGCGACTTCGCCTGCGGTCGAACCCTGCGCCACCGGCAAAGCCCGCGGCTAAGTGAGACACGGAAACCCGGATTTTAATGAGGTGTTTTGGGATCCAACCCTGCCGGCTACCATCGACCGCGAACTTCCCCCGTTAAAACCCGAACCAATTCCCAGGAACATAAGACCGCACACGCGTGACCACGCCATTGTCCAAATCTACCAGCACCGGCAGAAATGGCGGACGCCAGATATGTGTATTTTCAAATCCCAGTCGTAACATGTTGGCGCTCGCCAGACCCTTAGGCAGTGAGCCATACGGCGGTAACTGGATCAGCGCCACATTGTGATCGGAGCTATGCTTCAGGTGCCGCGAGATACTTGCTATGGCACTTTGGCAAATCGGGCAGGTATGAAAATAAATCACCGCCAGCCACTTTCCGTGCATGATGGCCCGGCTGCCGGGAATATAATCCGCAGCCGGGAAACGCTTGGAATCCCACGCCGGCGGTTGCATGAATATCACACCGTGTCCGCCGGTAATTGTGCCGTTACTATGCAGCATCCCCGGCTGGAGATAAACTTTTCCCCCGATCAAGCCCGCTAAAATTCCCACTGCCACTATCCCCGATAAGACCTTTCGCCATGCGGTCGCGGGATAGTTCTTCGGATACTTCGATATCGCGGCTACCATCAAAAGCAGTATGACCGCATCCATGCCGGCGGTGATCCATGGGTTCATGGGCACAGGCCCGAAGCAGCCGCAGTTGACCTGTCCCTGCCACGCATCGTGCAGCGAAACGCCCAAAAAGAGCGTAAATAATAGCGCCCCCGCCCGCACGGCATAATAACCCGCCACCGAGCTGATGAACCATACGCCGGCCACTAATTCACTGAGCACTTCAGTGGTATGGAAGAAATAATTTTTAGTTACCGCCCCCCGCAGCAGGTCATACCCTTTAAGCGCCCCGGCAATAACCAGCACGACACCCGCCAGGAAAAGTATCCATTGCAGCAGCGGGCGTTTGATCAACTCAGGCCTCGGCGCTGTAGAGTTGCCTGGAACTGTGGTATTTTTCAACATCATAGTGCCTTGTTTTTACCAAAAAGTGCGTCCACTGCCCAGCGCGTTCTAAGCGCGCGGTCCGACGCCGCCTGAATAGCCCCGATCAGCACCGTGGCGGCGGCCCGCATTGCAGGCGCATCCGCGGGTTTAGATGGGGGAGCGGCTAACAGGGCATTGGGCATAGGCAACCGCGCCAGCGCCAGCAGCACGCCGCCGTCAACCCGTATGGTTTTAGATTCCACCGGACATTCGATGCAACAAACCCCGCCCCGCTGTGGAGAGAACTGCGCCGGTACGCCGGGGCGCACGGGCGCTTGGCACACCAGGCAATTTTCCAACTGCGGTTGATATCCCGTGGAAATTAAAATGCTCTTGGCAATGCTTAAAAAAAGCCGCTGGGTTTGGCCGCCCCCCAACGCCGCAACGCCCGACGCAACTTCATCGTACAACTGCGTATGCGGCTCCTGGCCGGAAAGCAGCGCCATAATCATTTCACAAATAATCTGTCCGGCATAAAACGCGGGCAGGGATTTCCGCATCGCAGGTTGATTATCCATTAAATCCCAGGTCGCGATCAATAATCAGATACG
>JAJZCT010000253.1 GCA_021828925.1 Planctomycetota bacterium | reverse complement strand
CGCAAAACCCCATGAGGGTAGCTCAATCTTGAATTTGTCGAGTAGGGGAAACAAATGATCCTTAGAAGCCGTCATTACAATATCCTTTGCTTAAATTTAAATAACATTCAACACTGTATACATTTGACCATTACACACCTATTGCCATCCGGGGCGGCCCGATAACCGACGCATTTAATGTTCAGCCATGGCCGTTCTCCATAGGGGCATTGGCCACAACATCCATATCACCGGCAAACAGCCGCTGCCAGAAAAATCCGTACGCCATGATGGCCACGAAACACCCCAGTGGCATCATAAAACCAACACGCATGGAATAACGGTCGGCTAACCAGCCCATGAACATCGGCATAATGGCCCCGCCGGCAATGGACATGACAACATAACCGGATGCCAGTTTAGTTTTCTCGCCCAAACCCCGGATAGCGAGGGCAAAGATGGTGGGCCACATGATGGACATAAATAAAAAGCTCAATATCAGTGCGATGATGGAGGGCCATCCGAGATTCAGATAAACCAGCATCATCATGGCCACATTAGCCAAGGCATACGCACCCAGCGTCAGGTGCGGCTTAATAAAGCGAACAATGCCGCTGCCCGAAAAGCGTCCAATGGCCAGAAATCCAAATGCCACCGACAGCATAATCCCCGCGCCGTACTCGGTAATATGCCACACGCCGCCATGATGGAATGTCATGGCCTGCGGTAATAGCATTGCCAGCCACACCGGAAAGGCGGGGGAATAACGGTGATCCCGCACGTAATTGATGAAAAAGCTGAATATCCCGGTCTGCGCTGCGACGTAGCAAAACTGCGCAGCGACCCCAAGTACAAAGTGCCATTCCTTATATAGCGGTCGTTCCCGGCCATCGCTTTGCGTGCCGGTTTTGACCTCTTGTGTCGCGTGAATATCCGGCACGGGTGCGACGATAAATGCGACGGCCAAAATAGCCACTATCCCGGCCAGAAATAGATAGGGAAGATACAGCGACGCATTGCTGGTATTGGCCACGCCGCTTTTGGACATGATAAAGGCGCTGATGATAATGGGGCCGACCATCCAGCCCACCGCATTGCAGCTCTGCGCCAAGTTGATGCGTGAAACGGCACTATCCACCGGTCCCAACACGGTGGTGTAGGGGTTGCATACGGTCTCCAGAAAACTCATGCCGGCCCCCACCACAAACAGCGCCAGGAGAAACGCCGCAAACATCACCGCTTGCGAACCATGAATTCGCACCGCCGGGATAAACAACAGTGATCCGACCAGGGCCAATGTAAGTCCGGTAAGAATTCCTCCGCGATAACCGAATCGGCGGGCCACCCAGCCCGAAGGCAACGCCATAAGGCAATAGGCTCCATACCATGAACCCTGAACCAGCGCGGATTGGGCTTTGCTCACGCCCAATGAATCCTGAAAGTGCTTGTTAAGCACATCAATCATCCCGCCAAACGCGCCCCAAAGCAGAAACAGACTGGTGACCAGCGCAAAGGTCAGCCAGTGGTTAACCCCATCGGGCGTGCGAAACAAGTTTTTAAATTTATTCATTCAATGGTCCGCCGAATCCGAATTACCTGTTTACAACGTTCCATGCGGTGTGTAACTGAAATCATATCGGCCAGGTGCGATTCTTATGACTATCGCACCACTTTTCACGACCGATCGAGTAACGCTTTCAACCCCGGGTGTTCGGTTGCTTAATCGCAGACCGTTGCACCGGATCGTTGATTGACTGGCCGCAGGCAATGTTACAATGGCGGCCGTAGCCGGAGGAATTGCGACATCAATGTTTAATAGTCGGCCATGCCAGTGCCAGCGGCTGACAATCGGTCCAAACCGGCTGTCATGTGCCGCACCCGCCCAAGGCAATGCGCGAATCGGATGGGGATCAATCAATACTGTGCGGAAGCCCGGTGATCGCCAATCCGGCTTTATCCCAGCCAGATCGTTGTACATCCAGCCGAGAATATCGCCGAACATGATGTGATCCATGGACGCCGGGCCCGGCTGGCCCGGCGGCACGGCCTTCGTTCCCCAGCCCTCCCAAAGCGTGGTGGCACCATGCAATATCCATTGGCCATAGCTGGGATACGTGGTTTGGGTGGCGATGCGATACGCCAAATCGGTGTGTCCATACCGGCTTAAAACTCGGAAAAGACATTTATCTCCGAATATGCCAACGTCCAAGTGGTCGTGATGAGCGTGGATGTTCCGAATCAGGCAACGCAAGACCGCAGCGTATTGGTTCTTCCGAGCCACATCATAATACAGGGCCATTGCTTCGGCGGATTGTCCTCCATTGGCATACACGCCGTGCCCCTTGTAAAAACGCCGGTTAAAGGCCGCGCGGATGCCGGCCGCATTGGCGGTAAATATTTTCACATCTCGGTTTTTATGCAATATAGCGGCCATACGAGCCAAGAGGACCGCATCGTGGTAAAGAGCACAAGTGGACGTAAACGAAGCAGGCAGAACGTACCTGCTGGAACTTGCCCAACCTCCGATACCAGCGTGCGTCGGGAGAATGTTGTAGTTGGTCCGGGAGAGGGCATAATTGAAATACCGCTTAATACCACGATAGTGCAAAGAAATAACCGTGCCGTCGCCGTAATAGCGGTATTGATTCCATGTGATAAATTCATAGGCGCTTTCGTAGTCCGGATCAGGATATTTGCCGCCCTCAGCGCCAGGCGGCCAATCCCAACCATCCGGATCCGGTATAATCACCCGCAGCCGGCCGTCGGGATACTGCGTGTCCGCGAAATCATTGAGCCATTTGGCATAACCCAACTGATTGGCAAAGGTCATCATACCCTGCACCGAAGCCAGCCACGCGTCACCGGTCCAGCCCTGTTTCTCACGGGTCGGGCAATCCGTGGGATAGCCCATAAAATTGGAACAGTAGCTGCGGTTGGTGGCGTCCGCGATGGCATCCAGCAGTTCATTGGAACACCAGAATACGCCGGAACGGTGAAACGCCGTGTGAATAAAATCCGCCAGAATACGGATGATATCTTTCTTGGATTCCAGTCCGTTGATCTGCACGTATTGAAAACCGTTGTACGCAAAATTCGGATGGTACGTGAACGGCTTATTATTGGCGGGAATAATGGTATCCGTCTGGAATGAACCGGTGAAGGTAAACAATGCAATCGTCTGACGATTGACCAGACCGTTGGAAAACAGCCGCTCTCCATAGCGCAGCACCACCGGCACGCCGGGTTTACCCTTTGCCGTAAGCGTCACCCACCCTGACATATTCTGGGGGAATTTAACCACGAACACATGCGGTTGCGGCTCGGTTATGGATACCGGAGCCAGGCGTTGCACGACTTCGCATGGCGGCATGAGCTGCGATGTGAGGCGGCCCGGTGGCGCTTTCACGATTTTGGCATGGGCAAGCCTGGCCATGGCACGATCCGGATTGTTCCAGCCATGTATTTTCAGCGCCGCGTCATATACTTCGCCATTGTAGACCCCATCGGCCAGACGCGGCCCATCCGCGGCCTGCCAGGTGTTGTTGGTGACGAGCCATTTTGCTTTCCCATCCGGTGTTTGAAGCCGCAGGTTCATCCGGGCGCGCGGCCACGCCCGCCAGAAGGCATTCTGGAAGCCCCATACATCGCGTTCCATGATGTTGTACCAGCCGTTGCCCAATGCAATCGAGACGACATTGCGTTTCCCCTTGCGCAGCAACGATTTCACATCAAAGCTTTGATATGGCACAGCTTTGGAATAATCGTACATCGTGGAATAAAGCACGCCCGGACCAACCGCGTGACCGTTGACCAGCACCTTCCAATAACCCAAACCGGATATGTACATGTAAGCGTGGCGCAAGTTCGCTGGCACGCGAAATACCTTGCGAAAAATCGGACACGGCTCTTTTTGAATCCAACTTTTATGGAAAATCTTCTTCGGCAACGGCAAGCCGTAATAGGCGTTATGTGGCGTGGTGTAGAAAGAATTGCTAATTTTATGCCGATAACTGATCCAACTTCCCCTCCAATCGCTGACCTTCAAAGGCCCGGTCATCCAAGTAGCCACGCGGCTCCATTGTGATTGCCAACCCGAACGGCTCCATACCCGCACGCGCCAGTAATAATGCGTATACGGCTTAAATGTCGGGCCGTTATATTGCGGCAGAAAATCCGGATTCTCCACCACCTTGCGGGAATCCCAGATCAGATCATGCCCGCCGCCAAGGTCCGATGGCGATTTGGCTACCTGAATCTGATAGGCCGCTTCGTGCCGCAATGTATCTCGTTGCGGCGGCATCCACGTCAAACGCGGATGCGATTGCTGTACGCCCAGTGGATCGCGCAGCCATTGGCAACGCAGCCGGCTCGGTGCGTTGATTATCCCTTTATGGTTCGACAACACCGGCCTGAGGCGATCCATCAGCGGAATTTGAGCCATGAGCACGGACTGTGAACTCGCCGCCGCAGCACAATCCTTGCCGCAGACACACAGCGCAAACGCGATTAGCAAAGTGCAAACACGGACCGGCGAGAACACCAGTCTTCGTACCGAACATGAGATCATTAAACGTCTCCAATAAAAACTGCAATTATGATCATCCTCGCTGATCCGGATAACCGACCGTGCGCTACGATGTTTCCGACTAATCATCCGCCGCCGGGTACGAGTTCAAATGTGTGTGATACTGGCACGGCCAATGCGTACACTCGAGCGGCCACGACCTTGAAGAGATTCTTATAAAGCGACGCGAAAAGTGTCCGCCGCGCCTTCGCCACATGTTTAGATTTCCCCTGCGGAAGCTCAACGAACGGCCCACCGATTGCCTTCGTGACCCAAGACTCGCTGGCTTGGTATTTCCCGAGCGGCAATTGTATAAACCGCCATATATAAAATCGCGTTTGCGTTTCACGCCATATCCGTCGCAACACACGATAGGCTTGGGTCATCATGGGTGTGTCATAGCGGGCCAGATTGATCCCCGCCGCCAACTGCTGTTTGGAAAACACACCAACCCTATGACCATTAATTTTCAACGTATATCGCGAGGCGGCCAGCCCTTTCACCCGCAACGTCTCAGAATCCAGGTTGCGATAAAATCCACACAACTTCACGACCATTGCCGTAACAGGATTGGTGTACTTCCAGTTGGGCGTCGGAGGTTTCCACAGTGATCGGGAAAACGCTCCAAAAGGTGGCCCAACGGGTGCCAAAATTGGTGGAAACTGAGGCCAGTTTTCATGTAAATCCATGATGGGTAAAGGCAGTGCCTGATCCTTCTGTATCCATGAAACGGTGCCTTTTGCCTCGCCGAGTGCCAACACCGTGGTATTAACGGATTGGAGAACTGACTTGGCACGGACATTAATATCCACCGCCGTAACAATCGCCGGGGCGTTCCATGCCTTCAGCAGCGCTTCGGCCATAACCAATTGGCCATTGGCAGCAGGATGTACCCGCTGGGGAATAATGTGTTGTGCCAATTGTGGGTTAATCTTTTCCGCTTGCTGCAACACTTTCACCAGTGGTTTATTGAAATTCACATATCCCAAGTGATATTTGGCCGCCAAGCTTTTTACAAATTGGCCATAGCGGATCAGAACCGCGTTGTAGCCGCCCGCAAATTGTGGCGGAGACGTTACATCATCGAAAGGCGATGGCGCAATAAGCACAATTCGCGCGCCGGGAAGATGACGTTTCAGTGCGTTGATAATGTGTTCATAACCCTTGC
>JAJZCT010000252.1:5260-5714 GCA_021828925.1 Planctomycetota bacterium | reverse complement strand
CATTATCATCATGCGCTCCAGCAACTGAAGCAAGCCGTGGGACTTCCCGGCGGCCAATCGCCGGAGGGGCTGGAGCATCTGGGTGCCGCAATCGACAAGCTCGGCCACAGCGCCCGTGCCATTGGGATATGGACCTTGGCACTTAAGCAATACACCGAATTCCCGAAACTTTCGTCGCACCAGAAAAAAATAAAATTACGCATTGAACAGCGCATAAAAAAGGCCAAACTGTTCCGGGATATGCAAAAAGCCGGTGGCAAGATGATGTAACGACGGTACCAGGACGCACTACATTCTCACCGACCGCCAGCCGTTAACGCAGCGCCGGTAGCTCAACGCGGCAGCGTTGAGTTTCCCGCGGAATGCGTTTTCCATCACACGACGCGACATCCCTCTTCACGATTGGCGCAACGCGTGCCGGACCGAAGTGCTCCCTTTTCCGCCCCCCCCCCCA
>JAJZCT010000252.1:0-5250 GCA_021828925.1 Planctomycetota bacterium | reverse complement strand
ATCCCGCATCCAGCCGCGACGCCGCCGCGTCGGGCTAAAAACGTTTTCTATGACGGCACTTACCACCGGATCACGATGCGCCCGTAGCTCAATGCGGCAGCGTTTGCTGCGGCATGGAGGTTGGGAACTCGACGTTCTTCGGCCCCCGTCGGGGCGGCCGCTGCGATTGATCACTGGCTAAGTGTTTTTTTGACCGGATGTTTAATCAGCACCCGCGCGTTGCCGACTGCGGGAATAGCCACCGGGGGTACCACCACGCGCGGAAATGGACCGGGGATCGGCGGCCCAACCGCGGGTTTTGCGGCACCGGGTTGAATCGGGGGTCTCGGATTCACGCCGCGTTGTTTCCAGAATTTCAACATCGCTTTGATGGTGGTTTCTTCCTGCACCTGCGTGTTAAACAGCCAACTCCCGCCGTACAAGGCGGATTTAAAAAAATGATAATGCTGCGGCTTATGGCCGGAGAGCAACACCAGCAGATACAGCGGAATGGTGCGATTATCCCAATGCACGCTTTGGCCGTTAAATACAAAATTGATCTGATTGGCCTGCGGCCGGCAGATTAAATTCAGCAGATACGGTGCCGCCAGCAGCGGCTTATATTGTGAAAAGAGCTTAATGAAATTGCGCCCCTGCAACATGCTGGGGTTTTGAAGAATATCCTCAGGTCCGGATTGTCGCGCCATTTTCTCGGTATAGTTCACCAACATTGATTTCAAGTGACGCGGGTGCCAGTGTTGCAATAATTGGGCCGCATACTGCCCATCCTGGGCCTGTTGCCAATAATTGACAAAGTGCATAATGTAAATGTTCTGACCATTAAATCGCACGACCTGCCGCGTGGTGGCCCCGCTGTACATGGTCATGTTGCCCACGGATCGGTGGAAAACAATTTGTACCATTTTCTCGGAGGGCTTGCGGCTCCACAGGGCCGCCATGGTTGAAAGGTACACCACGCGCCGGCGGTCGCGCAGCAGACGATCCAATATCCAGTCGCTGTTGCTGCCCGGAATTTTTGCCAACCCCTGGGCTGATGACGCCCGGATGTCCGCGCGCCGCGCAAAGGCAGCTCCCACCAGCGGCAACACTGCAGGTTTAACGCCCCAGTTAAACATGGCCATGCGTTTGTCCTGCGGCAACTTGATCACGGCCATGGTCCAGCGATCCAGATTAATGTTAAAATTCAGCAGTTTAATCAACCGTGTCGCCTGTTCGGGACCACCGGCGTTGATGATGGCCTGCAACTGCATGCCCAGTGCGGTTTGAATAATTTTCGTAGCATGTTGCCGCACGCTGTAGCGTTCAGAGGATAAGTCTTTTAATCCTTGAGCCAGCAGGGCTGAAGCTTTTTCAGATATCGCAGGGGAATTTGTCACGCCAGTACTCTGGGCGTGAATGCAGGGGATGGCTGTCCATGACATCATCGTGCACGCCAGTATTGCGGCTCCGGCAAGTGCTCTTCCACGCCTGCAAATTGAGCTTGACGGAGGGCCAGGGGGTCGTTGGATCTTGCCGGTCATGGAATCAGATTACCTTGCCAAAAACAGCCGCATACAGGCTTTTTATCGCCCGCAACGGCAAATTTCATTACATTATTTATACCTAATTATCCCTCAGGAAAGAAATCCGCCACCCTTGCTTCGCGCTGCTTACGTCTGCATGCGCGACCCTAAGGCATCCAGCACGCTCATATAATTCATGTATGCGTCATAAGGGGATTCATACATGCTGAAACTCGGCGTATTTAAATCGCCAAAAAATCGCGTGTTCATATACAAAAAGTGGTCGCTGGAGCCTAATTTACGCCACGTGTTTAATAATGCGGCATCCGCCGAGTCCTTAACCGGCTTTTCCAGACGATACAACTCCTGCAGAGCGTTGGCCTGCATGGCATTGCCCAGCCAGGGAGATAAATCCCGCTGCACATCGGTCCAGCAGATGTTCCGCGGAACGCTTAATTCCGCTACTGGCTCATACTGCTTAATAACTTCCGAAGGCGTACTGAAGCGGTCCCCATTTTCCAGGACGAATCGGGGTAGCGCCCGCAGGAATTCAAATATACCACTGGCCGCACAATGCCGTTCTCCAAATGTTTCGTAATCCATTCCCAGCAGGCAATATTCCCCCTCCGCGCCTGTGCCGTGGAGCCATCGGGCATATTTATCCGCCATCAGCGGCCAATTAACCCAGTCTTGGGCGGAAAAACGCAGGGATAAATCATCACTCAAGCGATAATGCCGCAACAAGACTTTCAGTTGCTCACGCGCCGCTTTATACACGTGGCCTGCGCTGCGATTTCCCAAGGCTCCCTCCCACCCTTCGGTAATCACCGCCTGATAGTTTAATCCCGCCACCAGACGCCCGACTTCATTGGAGTAAATCAAATTGGTGTTACGGAAGATGGTCGGCTTCTGTCCAAAATTGTGTTCGATCATTCGGCTGTGCAAATGAACCTGCGCAGCAAATTCATCCGGCGAATAAAGACACGCCAGACTATGGTGCGATGTTTCCCCAAGAAATTCCACGCATCCCGTTTTCGCAAGTTCCTTCAATAATACCACCACCTCCGGCGCATCATCCGCAAACTGTTCCAGAGCAGTGTTGGTTACGCCCAGTGCCACGCGAAAGGCCGAGCCGTATTGCCGTGCCAAATCCAGCAATACGTGGGTGGCGGGAATATAACTGTGCCGGGCAATCTCCCGCGTGTAGCGCCGGTTGGCGTGGATATCAAAATAATCCGAATCGGAATCAAAAATACTGTAGCGTCGCAGGCGGAACGGCTGATGAATCTGAAAATATAAAACCACAGCTACCATCGGGTGTGTCCTGTTCTGACGCACTTCTCCAAAGCGAGATGATTATAACCACGCGGGGCCAAATACGGCAGAACGGGGCGCTGTGTCCGCGCTGTATGCCAGTAAGCGGCGCGGGGTCACGTTTACCAATCCAGCGTTCCAAGCCAGGCTTGCCGGAATTGCTCCACCGGTGCGTTGATGGTTGTTTTACCGTTGATGGATTGCACTACCAAGTCCGGCTTCTGCGTCACGCGGCCCAGAATTCCAAAGGCCAGTGTTCGTAAGCGGCGCAATACGTCATCAAGGTGTTCCGGCTTAACTTCCAGCACGTAGCGCGTGGGAGATTCGGAAAATAAGAGAATATCATCGCGATCCACTTCCGGATCATGCGGAACGCCAGTCAGATCAACCTCGGCACCTAACCGCCCGGCAAAAAGCATCTCCGCCAAGGCCACCGCCAACCCCCCTTCCGAGAGATCATGCGCACTAGCGACCAGCCCTTCCGAGATCAACTGGGCAACCCGTTGATGCACGCCCGGCGCAGTCGCCAGATCCACCGCCGGGATGCTGCGGCCATTCTGCTGATGCAATGCGTAATACCATGATCCCCCCATGTGTCGATGCGTCTGACCCACCAGCAGTAAATAATTTCCCGCCGCCTTGGCGTCCATGGTTATGCAGCGCGAAACATCAGGCACAATGCTGATGGCGCTGATCAGCAACGTGTAGGGGATACAGATGCGTTTACCTTCATCCGTGATAAATTCATTGGACAGAGAATCTTTGCCGGAAATAAAGGGCGTGCCAAACGCCATCGCCCCGTCGTAACACGCCTGACATGCCCGTACCAGAGCACCAAGGTGCATGCGGTCGGAACATTTCGGCCAGCAGAAATTATCCAATAACGCCGTGGTGTCCGGATCGCCACCGACACAGACAATATTGCGAATCGCTTCATCCATGCCGCTTAAGGTCATCTGGTACGGATCCAGATCACCGAGTCGTGGTTGACAGCCGTTGGCCAGAGCTACACCGCGTTTGCTGTGCGGGAACAGGAGCCAGCACGGCGGCATCTCCGGGACCGTCGCCACCGGGGCCGATCAGCGGTTTAATGATGGTTGATCCCTGCACTTCATGATCATATTGCCGGATAATCCAGTGTTTACTGGCCAATGTGGGCATGGCCAGAAGTTGGCACAGCGTTTGAGCATAATCCGCAGGCTCTGCGACCGTGGCCTTGGGCAACACCGGCTCCTGCCACACCGCCTGGCGAATCGGGCACGGCAGACCCTCATGAATAAATTCCATGGCCATGGAACCGACATTTTGCCCTTGATACAACAGCGTCAATTTGCCGGACCCGTCAAATACGCCGATATCCGTGGCTTCCACATCCTCCGCGGCCGCCAATTCCAGAAGCCGGGCAACATTTTCCGGCGCGACGGATACGACGATTCTTTCCTGGGCCTCACTGATCCAGATTTCCGCATAGTTCAAGCCGTCATATTTCAGCGGCACTTTGTCCAATTCCACCGTGGCGCCGGTATGGGATCCCATCTCCCCGATGGCGCTGGATAACCCGCCGGCACCGCAGTCGGTTATGGCGTTGTACAGCGGCCCGCAATCGCGTGCCTGGAGAATCACATCCATCATCTTTTTTTCAGTTATGGCGTTGCCGATCTGCACGGCGTGGCTGAATTCATCGCCATGTTTATCGGTTATGACGTCGCTGGAAAAGGTGGCACCATGGATGCCGTCACGACCCGTGCGGCCGCCGATGAGAATAATCCGATCCCCTGCCTGGGCGTCCCTCTTTTCCGCCAGATGCCGCGGCAACAGTCCCACTGATCCGCAGAACACCAGCGGATTGCCAATGTACCGTTGATCAAAATAGACCGCCCCATTCACTGTGGGTATGCCCATGCGGTTGCCGTAGTCCCGCACGCCGGCCACAACTCTTTGGGCAATTCGCCGCGGGTGCAAAACGCCCGCCGGCACCTGTTGCGCCGGAGTGGCGGGATCCGCGAAGCAGAATATATCCGTGCCGGCAATCGGTTTGGCTCCCCCGCCTGTGGCAATGACATCGCGAATACATCCGCCAATACCCGTGGCCGCGCCGCCGTAGGGTTCAATCGCGGACGGGCGATTGTGCGTTTCAACTTTCATGCACACAGCCCATTTGTCATCGAGCGCAATAACTCCGGCATTATCTTTAAATACGCTTAGCGTCCAGGGTTTATTGAGTTCCCTGGTAGCGCGGAAAATCGTGGATTTCACAAGATTATCAATGGTCTGCATCTGGTCACCGGCCGTGTGATGTTCATGCACATCATCTTCATTTAAGCCCGCCGGGTGGTGTGAGAAATGCACTTTGGCTTTGAGGGTTTTATGAACGCAGTGTTCGCTCCATGTTTGGGCCAGCGTTTCAAGTTCCGCATCCGTAGGCTCGCGGTCC
>JAJZCT010000251.1 GCA_021828925.1 Planctomycetota bacterium | reverse complement strand
TGAATATTTCCACCACTTATCCACAAAACTACCGACAGTTCAAATGCTGCCACCCAACGGGAGAAATACGGTGGCAGCGGTTAATGCTTCGTCTGCGGTCGGTAAATTCAGGTTATTACCGAGGGTGGCGGCCCGGTGCAACATATCGACACCACCATCGCTGAAGAGCACTTCAATATCGGGATTCCCCGACAAGCCCTGACATCGCTTTCGCACAACGTCCTCGGCACCTTTGAACGCGTTTATAACAACACAAGTGTCGGCGTGCACTCGCTCCACATTCACGCTCCCCGTTCACGACCTTGGCGTAGTTCTTCCAGAATTTCCGCGTTTGATCTCGGTTTCAGGCCGGCATCCACCGCCCGTTGTTGAATAGCTTTCAATCGTCTGCCAAGATTTGATTGCGGCTGACCATCCCACGCATCGGACGAGTTCCAATCCGGATTTGTGGCTCGATCGGCAGTTTCCGAACCGCCGGTCTCCTCCGCCCCGGTATCCCGGCGGAGGGTGCTGCGGAACGGAGACAGCGTGTACTGCACTTCAAGGCCTGCGGAATACCCCTGCGAATACAGGGCGCTGAGTGTATAGCTGGTGGGAATATTCATAAGCGACATAGCTAATCCTCGTAAACCGGATCCATAGATTGTATTGTATCCGGTTTGAGAAGCGAGAAAAATAAACGATGGCAAATTACCTTCGCCTGATCCAAGCGCTCCTCAAAGCATTTCCATGGATCGGGCAGCGAGGCCGCATCATCGGTGATCAGCACATCGGTGATCAACCCCGTGGATGCATGTGCTTCACCAGCCGCCACCTGCGCCGGATTAAGAATCTGAATTAGTCGTTGGAAGCCCTGGGAGCAAGCGGGTAACTGCAGGTGAAGCTCTCCGGATTCCGGCACCAGGCCACCGATCTGAATATTGATGGCCAGGAGCTTGAGCGTTTCCTTCGTTGGGCCGGGGAAAAAATCAATATAGCGGATGGAAAATCCCAGCGGTTGTGGGATAATCCCGGTGTCTTTTATCCACGCCGCGAGTTCTAAAATCCGCGCCTTGAAGTTGCTCCAGCCGGGATAGGGGCGCACCACACTAAGCGCCACGACATCATCGCCGGTAAGTATGGTGTAGCCTTCCCCTCGCAAGGCGTGTGTGGCACCGTGCCGCAACTGCTCCTGGGTATTACGTAGTGCAGCCGGTACCGATGCCAGAGGCAATAACTCCAACCTCGCAGCTCGGCCTGTGGCTCGCAACTTCTCAAGCGATGTCCCCAGCAAGGCCGCTCCGATGGCGGGATCGCCCGCAAAGCGCAATTCCCATGCGGCCTCAAGCAGCGGATCTTTTTTAAGCCGCATGGGAATTCGTAAGTCTGCCGCGTGATTTATGAATGATCCTTAGTTATAGTAACACGGCATTATACCTCGCCGGAGGTACGGCGTCAGCAGCCTGAAAGCCTGAAAGTATCACAAGTTCCAGCCGCCCGGAATGCGGCATTGCCGTGTGGCTGATGGTGGTCTCACGCATTGCCAACTCCGCGCACAAAGCGCAGGGCGAAATCTGCCCAGCGTTTTAGCTCTCCGTCGCTGGGGCTGGCTGGAGGATTCTCAGAGGAACCGTCGTGGATAAAAGCAGTGCAGAAGCCATTTAGCGATTCTAAATCCCGCAGAAGTCCGCTCATGCCGGCAAGCGGGGACGGGGGCTTTGCGTTTCGAATTACGCCAATCATTTTTCCAAGTGTATCGGCATTATTCAGCAATTTTCGGAATCTGTGCCGCAGGTTGGCCTCAGTTAGCGGCCGGATCGCGCGTGCGACTTCCAGGCGATCCCCATTTCCCTCCCGCCCCCAGGACGTTCCATGTTCCGCACACCAGTCCCCATCATGTCCGCAGGCGAGGCTTATCCTCCTGGAGCTTATCCCGGCTGCGCCGGGACGCCTCCGCGTGACATCCTGGTTTCATCACCACCGCACCGAAACACGAAATCGCCCAACTCGTTTATAATCTCTACAACCTGACCCCGGAGGAAATCGCGATTTTCGATGGGGCAGCAGCGCGCAAGAGCAGCGGAGCTAAAGGCCCGAGGAGAAAATGATGCAACTGGACCACGCGCACGATAAGGTTTTTTGTAATTCCCCAAATTTAAAATGGCATATAACACGGACCACGCTACGGTCGCCCGAGGGGCACCCGGAAAAAAAGGAGCTAACATGTTAGCACTATGGCAGATTGACAGTTTGGACATCCGCCGCCTCCAAAGCGATGATAAGACTTTCACCTCATTTCTGAACGCTCCCTTGTATGTCACCGCCGCATTGCATTGTATCTCGGATTCCGATGTTCGCACGAACCTCCGAACGACTATTCCCGGCGGTGGGGTCGACGCCGCCCTCGCCGAAGCCGTTCTCACTCCCCACGCCGCCCCCGGCGGCAAAGCTGAATCAACCGCAAAAAGCATCCTCGCCCGCGGCCAGCCGCTGCTTACGCTCGCCGACGAATGCAACGCCCACTTAGTTCAGGCTGGGGCGGAAGTGCACGAATTGGGTCGCGTAAAGTTGCTATTATCGCGCGGGTCTGGCGATTTAGATAAGGGGGCGAAAACCGTCGGTCAAGATGAAAGGATGATTAGCACATGATGCGGCCGAAGGCTATGCGACATTGGCTAGGCCAGATCGGCTGGTGGGCCTGGTTCCTTATGGCCGCGACTGCGGTATTCTCCGCCGCGTTGACGCTAGTGCTTGCAGAAGCGGTTTTGGAACGGCTGGTTGCGGCCGGTGGCGTTTGGGGTGTCGTGCCCTTTGTCGTCGCGGTCGCGGTTATTATTGCTGGTGTATTTGCTTTGCTGAGGGGCGGTTTCGGACGCGGTTCGCTCTTGGGGAGTCGGTTCGGTGTCCCACCGACTTGGCTTTCGGCTGTCCTTGCTGTGTTGATATTCTGGGAGTGGCCGTGGTCATCTGGGCCGTCACCACATCACCCTGTCGATTTAATTTTTATATCGATTCTCCAACCGGCTGACGCCGTTTTTACACATGGTTGGGCCTGGCTGTGGGGATCGGTGATTTCATGTGGAGTTGCCTCGGCGATATGGCAGGCCGTGCTGCCCAGATTACTGGCACACTACGGCGAGCGTCTGCGCGTAGTGGGCTGGCTGGGTAGGGAGCTTACGCCGTTACCGGTAGATGACGCGTCTCCGCGAGCTGGTGCCATGCGGTGCCAGCAGCAGGAAGCTATGGAAGCAATCTTTCAAGGTATCCGCCGCGAGGCGAACGACGCCGGTGCGACAGTCCCAATCGCAGATGCATCTCGTGCAACAGCTCGGGGCTGCGCGAATGGGCAGAACACGGATGTTGCCGCGAATGTGAGCGACTCCCCGATGCTGCCACAAAGCGGGCCCACCGGCGACGAAATAGTCCGCTGGCTCCAAGGGAACGACGAACCGCTACGGCCTGGCGAACGCGACTTGCTCCGCGTCACCCCATCACCACGGCGTGTTCTGGCGAGCCTCCGCCCCACGCACCAGTACGGTAATGCCAGAACCTTGGCCGTGATCGGCCAACGTGGCGGGGGCAAATCATCCCTGTTGAGGCTGACGGGAAGATTACCAGAAGCCAAAAGCGAAGTCGAGCTGCGATTCGTGTACCTGTCTCTTTGGGAGTATCAAAATGCCCAGGCAGCGATGCAAGCCGCGATAAAAGATGTTTTACGCGTGGTTCGTGACCGGATAGATATTCTTCCATTTACTGGTGCGGCTGGTGCCTTCGCCCGTGCGATGGCCGGGGAGGGGCGTTACCACTGGCTTTCCGAAGCCTTAGGATTGCGCACATCGAGTGAGGAACTTTTTGGTGCGCTATCGGCAATACTCTTGGTCAATAACCTGCGCGTGATCATCTGCATTGAAGATGATGATCGACTGGCGGATGCGTCCCAAAAAAAGTTATTTGTGAATCTTATCACCGGCAGCATTGATTTTATTCGTCAATTCCCTGCTTTTGGTTATGCGCTTTGCGTCAAAAGCAACGACTGGACCGAACTGCATCGCGCTGCACTCAATAAGGTGGAACCCTCTGAGCAGCGACGCGAGCGGTCGGCGAAAATAGGGCAAGCGCTGGAGGAGTTGGCGGCGCCGGGCCAACAGCGTGAAACCGTCGCCGGTTCCGCCAGCGAACCGCAGGTGCAATCGGACCAGGCGCACCAAACCCCGCCACGCACAACGCCATCCGCCGATGAAGGCAAGTCCGGGTCCAAACCGCCGGAAAATTCGGTCAAGTCACAGATTCTTAAAGATATCGAAGTACAACGCCGCGCAGCGACGGCGGCAGCAAAGAGGCTTCTCGACAGCTTTGACACGAGCCGCCTTTGCCGCGAGGAGTTGGTCATCCTGCCGCTGGCGCCCGAGCAGTGGAAGCCGTTGCTCGAGCGAGTGCGGGAGCGGATGTTCCAGTCGATAGAACAGGACCCCAGGGCAGGTTGTCTTGGCCTGGTTGCGTGCTACGCGGACGGGCAGCAAAATGCAGGGCAAACGTATGCTGGTGGCCGACAACTGGTGTGGAACGCATTGATTGAAAAACTTACGTCCGCACCCTTCACCATGGGACGCCCTATGCCGGAGTTCGGCCTTGCCAACGCGGAGCCGGCCGGTTTTTCTTTTACGCCGCGCTCATTGCGCCGGGGCCTTGGTGACGCATGGCGCAAGTGGTTGGCCATCAAGCCGATTCTCGGCAACAAGATCGTTGTCGATCCGGACAGCGTGCTGATAGCGTGTCTCGTCCGCGCCTGCCGACCCGATGTTTGGAATATCCTCATCCGAGACGAATCGTTATTGTTGGGAGGCGATTGGCCGACCACAAATTATCTGGTCCAACACGTGATTAATCGTCAGGACGTCGCTCATGGCCAAATGGTCAGGGTCAATCAGTTCGATCAAGATCAATGGGGTTACGCGGAAGCCTTCCCACACCTTGGTTTGAGCCAGGAGATCATCAATATTATGCGAAAGTCGTGCGTAGTCCCCGATTTGTCCCGTGCCCGGATGGTCCAGGGAACGACCGTGCCTGAAATGGTGGAAGAACCTTTCCTGCCCACGGCCGTACGCGCGCATCCAAGCCATGATGTTCCGAAGATTAAGGTTGTTCGACCAGGTGGATTGATCGGTTCGCTGCCGGAGGAATCCAATCCGGGGTCAAATTGGCGTATCTTTCTGAATGCTTAAAATAGTGCCCATTGGTCGTAGTGAATTACAGATGAAATAGTATAAATATACCATATATAATACTTGAAATTTGGTTGTCATTGCGCGATTGTTGGATTAGAAAATAGAATTTTGCCTACCGCATCTATAAAGCCTAATAATAACACCGAAGAATTTCAGTCATCCACCTTCATAGAACTGGCCATGCGTTTCTCAACTCAGCCCCTTCACCCCAATTCACGGCAACATTCTGCATTCCCGATCAAACCAATGATACCCCTGCCAATTTCCCTCCGTTTACCTCCATTTCCTCCTTGTGAATAACGGCAAGTAATAAGAATTAAAGGGTTATAAATTACAAAGAGGTGGGGGAGGTAATACAGGATAATTTCGCGATCATAATTGCCAAATGCCAAATGCCAAATGCTGAATTCTAGATTCCGCATCTACTGACCAATACTGATCAATGCTGAACATGCTGATAATACTGTCTTTGTGCCTTCGTGTCGTTGTGGTAAAATTCTATTTTCTAAT
>JAJZCT010000250.1 GCA_021828925.1 Planctomycetota bacterium | reverse complement strand
GCTCATGAGCATGATGTCCAACGGACTCATGCCCAGCGCCTGTGAAACCGACATCACCGGCGTGGTGGGCATGTATATTTTGCAGGCAGCGTCGGGTAAACCCGCTGCCCTTTTGGATTGGAATAACAATTACGGAACCGACCCGGATAAGGGCGTGGTGTTTCACTGCTCCAATCTGCCGAAGGATTTCTTTGAAAGCCAGAAAATGGATTATCAGGAAATTATCGCCGGTACGGTGGGGCGGGACAATACCTACGGGACAATAGTTGGCAACATTGCCGCCGGCCCATTTACGTATTGCCGCGTTTCAACCGATGACAACAACGGCCTGATTAGAGCCTATGTGGGTGAAGGCGAATTTACCGGTGAAAAACTGGACACGTTCGGCGGGTACGGAGTATTTAAGGTTCACCGCCTGCAGGCGCTGCTGCAATTTATTTGCCGTGAAGGTTACGAACACCATGTTGCGGCCACCAAAGCGGTGGTTGCAGCGGGCATTGAAGATGCCTTAAGTAATTATATGAAATGGGATGTATACCGGCATGAATAATGGCCGGTGATGAACGTGGGACTCGGGCGGGGAAAGACGGGCTATAACTTGGAAGCGAAGTGATCGACGAATGAAGGAACTTATGTCATCGCATTATGCCATTGGACTGGATTTTGGCACGGCTTCAGTGCGGGCACTGGTGGTGGATGTCGCATCGGGTGACGAAATTGCGACCGGCGTGTGCAATTATCGCCATGGCACAGACGGGGTGATTGTGGATTCGCGCGATCCGTTGCTGGCGCGGCAGCACCCGCAGGATTATCTGGATGGCACCCAATCCGCGATTCGAGATGCGCTGGCATTGGCAACGCAGCGCGTCACAGGTTTTTCCCCCTCACAGATTATCGGCATCGGTGTGGATACCACCGGCAGTTCACCCATGCCGGTAGATCAACACGGCTGGTCGCTGGCGTTTGATCCGGCATTTGCCGACGATCCGGCGGCCAAAGTCTGGCTATGGAAGGATCACACTTCGCACGCTGAAGCGGAAGAAATAACCACGGTGGCGGGCAAGCTGCGCCCGCAATATCTGGCAAAGTGCGGCGGTCGCTATTCATCGGAGTGGTTCTGGGCAAAAATTCTACATTGCGCCCGCACGTCCCCAAAAGTATTTCAAGCCGCTTATACATGGGTGGAAATTGCTGATTGGATTCCCGCCGCCATTACCGGCACGATGGAGCCGGGCAAGCTGCGGCGGGGAATTTGCGCCGCGGGTCATAAGGCATTTTATAATCCGGCCTGGGGCGGCTATCCGGATGCTGAATTCCTTGGACAACTTGACCCGGGCCTGGTGCGGGTCGGAAAAACACTTGCCGGAAAAGCATATTCGTCGGCGCAGGCAGCTGGTGCATTAACACCGCAGTATGCCGAAGCCTTTGGACTGCCGGCGGGAATACCCGTAGCGGTGGGGGCCTTTGATGCGCATCTTGGGGCGGTGGGCGCAGGAATAAAAAGTAATGTGCTGGTCAAACTTATCGGCACATCTACATGTGATATTATGGTCGTGCCGGAAAGCGAGAAGCTCGCGGATATACCGGGGCTTTGCGGCATCGTGCCAGGATCGGTTCTTCCGGATTATTTTGGCCTGGAAGCCGGGCAATCCGCGGTGGGGGATATATTTAACTGGTTTGTATCGGTGGTGCAGCCGCAGGGAAACGCAGGCTCCCATGAAGCGTTGACCCAAGCGGCCTCGGAAATGAAACCGGGTGCCAGCGGCCTGTTGAGTTTGGATTGGCATAATGGTAACCGCACTATTCTGGTGGACCAGCGACTCACCGGGTTAATTATGGGGCTGACCTTGCACAGCACACCTGCGGAAATTTATCGTGCTCTTATTGAAGCCACCGCTTTTGGCGCGCGGATTATTATGGAACGTTTTGAGGAATTTGGCCTGCCGGTACATCGGGTCATTAACGGCGGCGGTATATCGGCGAAAAATCATTTGGCCATGCAGATTTACGCCGATGTCATGAATCGGCCGGTGGGCGTCTCACGGAGCGGACAAACCTGTGCCTTTGGCGCGGCTATTGCGGGGGCAGTGGCTGCGGGAAAAAGCCGCGGCGGCCATGACACCTTTGACGACGCCATTGCCCGCATGGTCGGTGAGCCGGCGCGTATTTTTACGCCCATCAGCGGACATGTGGCGGTATATGAACGGTTGTTCAGAGTATATCGTCAACTGCATGATGCCTTTGGCCGTAAGGATTCCACCGCCCATCTTGGCACGGTGATGAAAGAGTTACTGGACATTCGCGATCAGGCCAGGAGCTGAATATGCCGCATGATGAACTTAAGCAGTTGGTATGTCAGGCCAATCGTGACTTGGTGACTCTGGGGCTGGTGGCGTTAACGTGGGGGAATGTCAGCGGCGTAGACCGTTCCGCGGGCGTTATGGCCATTAAACCCAGCGGTGTGCCCTATGAAAAATTGCAGCCTGCGGATGTGGTGGTGCTTTCGCTGGCGGATGGTCGCGTGATTGATGGCAGTGCCCGCCCATCCTCGGATACACCCACACATTTATATTTATATCAGAATTGTCCGAACATCGGCGGTATTGTACATACGCACTCCATCCATGCCACAAGCTTTGCGCAGGCCAAACGGGAAATTACCTGTTTGGGTACGACCCACGCGGACACTTTTTACGGTACCGTACCGGTAACCAGAGATTTAACCCCGGAAGAAATTCAGACGGACTATGAATTAAATACCGGTCGCATTATTTTGGAATGCTTCAAAGAACGTGGATTGAATCCGGCCCAAATCCCCGGCATTCTGGTGGCAAGCCATGCACCGTTTGCGTGGGGGCCGACAGCCGCTAAAGCGTTGGAAAATGCGTTGGTTCTGGAACTGGTGGCCAAAATGCAACTGGAAACCCTGGCCCTGGCACCCGATGTTCAGCCGATTCCTGATGAGTTGCTGGATAAACATTTTCTACGCAAGCACGGCCCCGGCGCTTACTATGGCCAGAAAGGTTGACCTCATCGGCACCGCCGGGTGGCTATTTTTCGGCGGTGCCAGTCACTGCGGCGGTGGCTAGCGACTGGGTTAGAAATTGTCGAGTTTGCCGCGGCCCCATGCTCTGGGCGACACTGACAATATTGCCGCGGGCGTTCAAAACCAGTACTGTGGGCAGGACTTGGACGCCAAGTTTTCGCGCATCCGCTTTTCCCGTCGGCGAATCAATATCTTCACGAATCGCGATAAAATGATGATTGACTACATTGGCCACGGCTGGATCCGTCCAAACCGTGCGATCCATTAATCGGCAGGGAGGGCACCATGATGCCTGGAAGTCTACCAGCAGTAGACGGCCGGTGCTTTGGCTTTGCTGCTGGCCGCGGGCAAGCCGGTTATGCCATAGGATATGCCCCGGCGCGGCGGCGATACCGAACTTGGCCGCCAGATTAGTTAACTGCGGCCATAGCGCCACGAAAATCAACGTCGCGGTAAACAATGCCATAATGATTACGGATTGCAAAGGAAAGTTGTTGTAATGGTGGCGAGGCTTTTTCATGGTCCGTTTCCCAATGCAGCCGCTGTATTATAGGCATAGTGGAAAAAATTGGTGTTTTCGTGCTTGCGTTTCCCAAAAGGGCAATCGCCTCTCCAATTTTCCGCCACGGAGGATCATACGGACTTATGCGGTAGTATTAAAAGCTATCGGCAGGGGCGGTACGAAGCCCGCAACATCGACGGCGAAAATCAGCCGGACTTCTGCTGCGGTTCTTCCGTAGGGTGCAAGATGTCAGCAGCCGGTCCGCTGTAGACCGCGCGCTTGCGATTCATGGCCATATTCGCCAATTCATCGGGCCGGGCATTGGAACTGCGGTAAACATGTTGAATCGACCAGGCGGGGATTTTATGTAACAGCTCCATGGCCTGTTGATACAATGGCTTGAGCGTGGCGTTTTTCACGCGATAAATACCCAGAATCTGCCGCACTACCAGTTCGCTGTCGGCGCGAATTTCCAGTTTTCGTGCCCCCAGCTTCACCGCCGCATCAACGCCGCGAATCAAACCGGTGTACTCGGCGTAGTTGTTCGTATGCGTGCCCAGATAATCACCAAGTTCATAGACCAGTTCCCCAGTGGCGGTCGTGAGCGTCACGCCGCACCCCGCAGGCCCCGGATTCCCCCGTGATCCACCGTCAAACTGCATCACCAGAGTTGAATAGTGCAATGACATGTCTCCAAAATCCCAGCGGAAAAACCCGGTTACCAATCGCCTGACCGGGATTCAAAACGCATTATTACCGGCAAAAGATAATTTGAAAATAGTCTCAGGTCGAAGCTTGCTGAGGAAGCATTTCCGGCAGATAAAGAATTCGCCCGCAGGACTGGCATCTGCGGATTTCATCACGCCCGCGCAACAGGTTGACGTCTTCAATGTTCAGGCCCATAAAGCAACCGCCGCAAGTGATGGTTTCCATGTCGTTTTCGCTAAAGTCCACGGAAGCCATGGCATCTCCGGGATAACGCTGACAGATGCGATCATATTGCTTGCGCGATTCCGGCGGTACCGCGTTGAGCGCCCGCTCGCGATTATGCTGGAGTTCACGGATATGGGCTTGCAGGTCGGAAACGCGCTGACTGCTTTGGCGGCGCGAGTCCTCAAGGCTCTTTTGGGCCGCATCTAATTGTTCGCGTATGCCGGAAGCGGACTTCATATTGGTTTCCAGTTGGCCCATGAAGTCGAAAATAGTGGTTTCAATTTTACTGACTTCCTCTTTTTCCGCGGAAATCTGGATGAGAATGGCAGAATATTCTTTATTGGTCTTGGCGTTATTTAGGCTGGTGCGCATTTTTTCGATGTGCTCCTGTCGGCTTTTCATGTCCAATTCATGGGAAGAAATCGTGGCCTGAAGCTTCCGGCCCGCGGATTCAAATTCCGCCAGGCTTGCGTTGAGTCGGGTCATGTTGTTTTCGATGGCCACCTGATCCTTCATGACTGCCGTCAGGCGGTTATTAAATTCATATAAATCATGATCAATTCGATAAAGCACCAGGAGAGAAGGGATTATAGTGAACACCGTCATGTCGTAACCTCAAAGTCCTCAATCCCGTAGTCTACCAAAATTGAGCCTTTTCAGCCAGCGGTTTTCTCCATCCAAACCGGCGGTGGTTCAATCATATCCGTTGGACGACCACCGGCGTCTTTGGCTCCCGTGCCCTTCCATCGGCTTATAACGCGTATAGTCATATCATGGTCGCACAAGATCTGGCAGCTAAGACGCATACCGGGCTGGCCGGTCAGACCTCGCTGTTTCATGATATTTCTTTCCGCTTCCGTGATTTTTGTCGGCTCGCCGTGCTCAATTTGTACGCGGCATGTTGTGCAGCGAGCGTGGCCTCCGCAGGCGTGGAACTGATCAATTTTCACAATATCAGTAAGTGCGTTGACCAGTCGGGTGCCGGCGGGAACTTCAAAATCGCCCAGATTTTCAACGGTAAGTTTAGGCATTGTCGTATCCTTCAAGCGCGGTCCATCAGGACCACATATTTTACGCCATGAGTATGCAACCCAACGCTCGGCGTTGCAAGTGTCGGGAAGTGCGGATTTCAAATTTCACCGGGAACTGATCAACTCCATGATTTCCGCACTGCCGCGCTGGCGGAGAGTTTCAAGCAGCAGATCATAAAGGCCGTTAAGCCCCGCGTCGGAGGAGTCTGGTGTAAGCAAGGTGGCGCGGGAGATTCTTTTCCCGTCAGG
>JAJZCT010000249.1 GCA_021828925.1 Planctomycetota bacterium | reverse complement strand
AGGCCCGTCAACGGTGGGTTGGGTAGCGGTGGCGGAGTGAATGGTGGTCATCAACGCCTCTTCCACGCCAAAATGATCATTGATCACCTTCACCAGCGGAGCCAGACAGTTGGTGGTGCAACTGGCGTTGGACACAATGGTATCCGTAGCGGGATTATATTTTTCCTCATTGACGCCCAGAACAAATGTGGGGGTTTCCTTGTCCTTGGCGGGCGCGGAAATAATCACACGCTTGGCACCGGCCGCCAGATGTTTCGCTGCACCGGCCATATCTGTAAACAACCCCGTTGATTCCACCACATAATCCACTTGAAGATCTTTCCAAGGCAACTGCGCCGGATCACGTAAGGCGAAAGTTTTGACATGATGGCCGTTGACCGTAAAGCCGGCCTCGCCGTCCGCTTTGACTTCGCCGGCAAATTTGCCATGCGTGGAATCATATTTCAGCAGATACGCCAAATTATCAGCCGGCACCAAATCGTTGATGGCCACAAATTCAACCTGCGGATCATTAATGCCCGCCCGAAACACCAGACGGCCAATACGTCCAAAACCGTTGATACCGACCCGAATTTTTGCCATGTTAAACTGCTCCAGAATAAACAACCCATTCAAATGAATCCGCCATCCGCAGCCCGACACACGCCGGCCGCCCGGAAGACCCAAAGCCCAACATACTAGTGCTTTTTCCTGCGCCAATCAAGGAACCGTCGAACGTCGAACGTCTTGTCTTTGTCATCAATAAGGAAAATGTCACTCTGAAATCGCCCCCTGCGGTGTGGCGGGCCGGCGATAGGCTTCAGCACAGTGTTTGCAGCACCTGTGTTAAAGGCTGGCAAAGAGGTCGCGCAAGGCTTTCACCGTTTTGACAATCCCGCATACTTCAAGAGAAACAAGCGGTCCACTGCCATATACATTAATAGACTGCGTAGTGCCGCAGGGTACAAGACGCATGCATCAAAGAAGACAACGGGGGGCAGGTCGGCCATTAAATTAAGCCCAGCTTTTGGTCAAGCGCGGATAGTTTTGACAATGTCTTCAAGCGGCGGCGGTTCATCTGTTTTTTATACGCCAGGGCATCGTCAAGCAGTATGCGCCGATGGCTTCCAACTGTATGGAACGGAATCAGGCCCGTTTCCAATTGTGATATAAGAAACGGCCGCGACACATGGAGCAGATCGGCAGCCGCCTGCGTTGTCAATTCGCTGTGCAGGGGAAGGGACGCGACTTTTCGGCCTTGTGCCATTTGATCCAGCACGTCCACCAACACTCGCGCCGCGGAAACGGGTATCGTGATGACGGGGCCGGACTTTCCTTTGAGTTGGATTTCCATCGCCCGTCTTTCAGAGCGCCCTTGGGTCAGCACTGAGCGAAGCCGGCGGCCGGCCTGACGCGCCAAATCCGAGTCGCCGCGAATCTGATTGCTTTGCGGTAATGTTTTCACCAATGTACGCATATGAGTTTTTCACTCCTTTATGGCTTTCCAGAATAGCATCTAATCGAAATAAACGCAACTCAAGACCGCTACGCGAAAGCGCGTAAAAAACACGATCCAGTGGGGCCGTCCCAGCCGAATCCGACCTCTATCGCTCCTTCACAGCAAGAAATCAGGGCACCCAGCCATGCGGCGCACCGCGGACGCGGCTTGAGGGGAATCCAGACTAAGATTCCGGCACATTGTATCAATTCAAAATGGACTGTAAAAAGACCGGTAGAGTAGAGGACTCAACCTCGCGGCCGCGGACGAGCCGTGGTGGCGTAAGTTGAGTCCCCCCTCCTCAAACCGGACAGGCGAGTTTCCCGCATCCGGCTTTCTCGGTATCTGTCTTCCGCAATCTTTGGCAGGGCCATGTACAATGTTCGGTTCCTGCTTGGATTTACGGTACAGCTTCTGCCTCAAAAGAAAGACTTTCACCGGCAGACCCGCCTGGTTGATCTTAAAGACCTCCGGCAGATCGCTGGGTTCTTCCGTAGTATCAGGATAGCCCTGCAAGCGGCGTCCTCCTTCTTCAGATTGCTCCCGACAACGCCCGGTTGGCTACATGGCTAACGGATCATTCCATGATGAACTCCTTTCAGTTCATAAGACACAGACGGTTTCACTGACGCACCAGAGGTAAACGGAGAAGATATCCACGACCACGGATCAGAAATTTGGAAATTCCGATAATTTACTCATTACTCATTAAACCGCCCCGCATGTTGCAAAAGCGCTGCGATTCCAAAGCCTAACTCCCAACTCCTAACTTCTGGTTTTTATTCCTGGACCCTTGTGACCAGACCATCGCTCAGCCTCGGCGGATATCCAACAGGAACGCTACGACAAAACCAAACAACGCCAGAACAATCAGGGGTCCGCGGATCACATTAAAGCGGGCGATACTAATAATCCATGGTACCGGAGGCACAGGCTTGGGTTTAATGGGTTTAAGGGCCTCATCAATAAGACTTTGAACATCGCGCGGGCGCGTGTCATTGGCCAGCGGCAGCACCTGTTCATCAGGGTTCACGATGTTCAACTGCCGGTCCGCCAGTCGCCGCATGAGCCGCGGATCGGTATCCGCCAGCTTGATAAAACGGTTTTGCAACGCAATTTTTTCATTGATCAATGACAGCGTAGCGCGGAGATTATTGCGCGTCACTTGGGCCTGATGCATATCATGAATCGCCGGGGAAAGAATAATCAGGGCCACCGCCAGCAGCGACGCCAGCAGAACCGCCCAGCTTATGACACCCACACTTAAAACGAAGGGCATAACTAAAAATCTGTTCGTATGCTTAATGCGACGCATGGGTAACCATCCAATTGAGCACCATCCATGGCAGGTATATATTGTGCACCAGCCGGGGGCTTATGTACAGTCCGACGCCGCGGGGAGCAATTTTCAGTCAGATACGGCGACACCGCAAGAGCCGCTGATGAATGAACAAGCCATTGGCGGGAAAATGCGAGAGATCAGACTTCACCATTGAGGCGAATTAATCGCGGGCTGGTCTGCAACATGAGTTGGACCCGCTCGAAATGCGTCAACCATTCCGCGATGTTGGCTTGCAGCAAATCCGCCGGCGGACCGAACAGACCGGTGGAACAAGAAGCGCCCTGCATAGCGGCGACCCTGGAGCGATAGGTGGCCAAAGTGCGTTCACCAAAGCGCTGACATTCAAACCCGTCTTGAGAAAGAAATACCAGAACCGGAACCCGGGGGCCGCCGCAGATGGACAATTCATTGGCCAACTGAGTTTCCGCATCGGCCCCGGCAGGATCAAATTTCTGTTCACGGTTTACAAAGCGAAGACCAATGGTATCGGTAAACTCGGCGAATCGCTGAAAAATGGGACAGGCATTTACGCAATCACCGCACCAGACACCCACGAGACACAGCACGTTCATTTTTCTGCGAAAGCCTTGCAGCAGAGATTTCTGCTGCGGTGTCAGCACCGCACTGTCATAAAGATTCTGCCAGCGTAGGCGCTGCTCGGAATTCGCACACTGCTGCAGCAATTGATCATAAGGTAATGCGTTGTTGAAAAAGGATTTGAAATTAAAGGGCATACCAAATGCCTCCTGTCAGCATGATTTATTAATGTTCAGCGCCGCTGCGGCGATGAAGCCGTTGAATAACTCTGCATGCGGCGGTTCAATGAGCGTTTCGGCGTGCCACTGTACGCCGATCCAGAATTTCAGGCTGTCATCTTCGATAGCTTCTATCACTCCATCAGCGCTTTCAGCACACGCTGTCAATCCAGCGCCCAAGCGATCAATGGCCTGACGATGTCGGCTGTTGATGGCAGCCTGATCACACTTGAGTATAGCGCGCAATCGCGCGTGTCGCGCCAGTGATACGCCGTGCCAGGCACTTTTGTGGGTTGAATCAGCCGGGGTCCCAGCGTGAGCGATGGGGTTATCACGCTGCACTTCGGGAAGGTACTGGTGTAGCGAGCCGCCGCGTTGCACATTCATGGCCTGACATCCAAAACATATTCCCAGTACCGCCATATTCCGGTCCTGCGCCAGTGCCAGCATGGCCAGATCAAATACCTGACGCAGCGAATCCAGACGTCGTGTTTTGGGATGCGGTGCCTGGCCGTAAAGCGACGGATCAAGGTCGTTGCCCCCCGGAATCAGCAGGCCGTCAATAATGCCCATATACGCGGTCTGCATTGCCGGGTCCGCCGTGTGGTGCAGCAACATGGGAATCCCGCCCGCTTTTTCTATCGCCAACGGATAGGCCGCAGGCAGTTCATAAACCGGATTGGGTTGGTCGGCAGCCTGATTGTCGAGGGATATACCAATAATCGGGCGGCTGGGCATCGTGGCTATCTCCATGGATTGATCTATTGTTTATTGCGGTACCGCAGTAAGAGGGCCACGACCATCACTTGGAGGATCAAGCCTGCGGCCATCCATTCCAACGCCGTAAGCTGATACATCATGCGATAATTCCACCAATAAGGATTGCGAGCGGTGGCGACACTATGGAGCGCCGTTAGCGCATCCCAGGCACCCAGCACCAAACACAGCACAACCACCGCCTGAATAAGGGTGGCCAAGAGGAGCGAAAGGGAAAATTCAGCGATCTCACTTTTTCTATGGGCACTGCGCAATTGCTGAAGAATATCCTCCAGCACCGGTTTGATGGGTTCAGCGGCGTGATGCGTTAATTTTGCTGCGACAGCCGCAGCCAGCGCTTCGGTATCTAAGGGCAGGCTTCCGCCAACCGCGTTGCCAGAGCGTGCCGGCGTGTCTTCCGCTGATGCTGTGGCATCCACCGGTAGTAACGGCACCGGGGCAGGATCACGATTGGGACTGTTACCTTCGCGGACAATAATACGCGCCGCATCCGCCAGTGATCGCACAATAAAGTTCGGGGTAATAGCCGGCACATTGTCATTGCCTTCCATCTGTTTTTCCGGATCCGAAAGCAGGATCGTCCGGCACCCCACCAACGCCCCGGCCGCCACATCACGCGGCTGATCGCCGATCATCCAACACTGCGCAAGATCCAGATTAAAATCCTCCCGCGCGGCTTTGAGCATCCCGGGTCTGGGCTTGCGCCATTCATGATCCAATTTATATTCCGGCACCACGGCATCGGGATGATACGGACAATAATAACTGGCATCCACATGAGCGCCGGCCTGTTCTTTGAGTTGACGAATCATTTCCTGATTGACGGATTCCACAGCCGCTTCATCAAACATTCCCCGCGCCACTCCGCTTTGATTGCTTACAACAATAATGCGAAATCCCAACCGCCGCAGCGAAGCGATAGCCGCAGCGGCACCCGGGAGCAATTTAACCCCGGTGGGGTCACCGAGATACCCGTCATTGGCGATGATGGTGTTGTCCCGATCCAGAAAAACGGCACGTTCAGACATCATATCACCTTCCTTGGAACATCTTGCCGCGGGTATCAGCCCGACGGCGCATTAACGCCTGCTTCACCGCCGGCTAATCAGCGACTGACCGTGATTTTTCCACAACGCGCGTTGTGGAGCGGCCCTGTAAAAACGGTGCCAGCACTACTTTACCCCCCGCCGCTTCAACGCATTCCCGCCCTACCACCGGCTTATCCTGATAATCAGCACCTTTAACCAATATCGCCGGGGTTATCGCGGATATCAATTCCAGCGGCGTGTCTTCATCAAATGCGGTAACAAAACTCACCGCCTCCAAGCCCGCCAAAACCGCCATGCGATCATCCAGTGGATTAATGGGACGGCGCAGGCCTTTGAGCCGCCGGACGGATTCATCCGAGTTTACTCCCACCACCAGTTA
>JAJZCT010000248.1 GCA_021828925.1 Planctomycetota bacterium | reverse complement strand
GGAACGGATGGTGTATCACACCAAGGTGAACAACGGCCAGACCATTCTGACCCATATTCACCATCGGCAGACACCGCTGTATTTAATGCAGGGTCTGGCGGATGCGGGCGTGACGTGGAAATCGGAAGCGATTTTCCAGGAGCAGATCGGCCATCCGATTGCGGATGTTTCGATTCCCGCCAAATACAACACGACCGCAGTGTACGCCGGGGCGGTCGTAAAAAATGCCCGGCACCGCCGCGCGGCACTACAGTGGCTGGCATTTCTCAAGAGCGCCGCCGCCCAGGCCATTTTTGCGCATTATGGCTTTAAGCCGGTGGCGGCGAATGTGGCGCGGCAACAAGCGCCGCAAGAAGGCGGTTCCGGCAGCACGGTAATTTTTGCCGATGCGCTAGCCGCCCCGCCCAAAGGTGCCACAAAGTTGACTCCAACCGCTGCCCTGCGACCGGAACCGGCGATGCCGGGCGGCAAACTGGGGCAGGCGATCAAACTGGGCAAGAACGTATTTGACGATACGCAAGGGTATGCGGCCAAGTATGTCGGGAACGGGTTAAACTGTGAGAATTGCCATCTTCAGGCGGGACGCAAGGCGTATTCCGCCCCACTGTGGGCGGCGTATGTGGTGTATCCGCGTTACCAAGCCAAGGCCAAGAAGGTGGTAACATTCGCCAAGCGCATTCAAGAATGCTTTCAATTCAGCATGAATGGCAAGGCTCCGCCCGCAGACGGCAAAGTGGTTACTGCGTTGATCAGTTACAGCGCGTGGCTGGCCAAAGGCGAAGCGGTGGGCGTAAATCTGCCGGGACGGGGCTATAAGTTGCTCAAACTGCCGCCGCTGAAGCCCAGCGCTGCGCGCGGCAAGACGGTCTTCACGGTCAGTTGCATGGCCTGTCACGGGGCCGAGGGCCAGGGGTCGAAGAGTAACGGTGTGTATCAGTTTCCACCGCTATGGGGTCGGGAATCATACAATGCCGGCGCGGGGATGGCCAAGGTTAAACTGGCCGCAGCCTTTATTAAATTCAATATGCCATTTGACAAACCCGGCAGCCTCACCGAGCAGCAGGCGTGGGATGTAGCAGCCTACATAGACAGCCACCAGCGCCCGGCGAATCCGCTGAAGATGCATGGAAAGTAATGGCCCCGCATCGCCCGATTTACCGGCATTCAAGCAACACTCGCTACCCCGTGTTCCAAGTGTCGATGGCCGGGGCTCTGTCGCGGCAAGAAATTAGAATTCACAGCAAGGTCGTGCGGCAGGGGATGTGTGGTTTGAGGGAGATCCACTCTAAATTCCGGCATGTGTTATGTAATTCTAAATTGACCGTAAAAAGACCGCGGATTACGCTGATCACGCGGATCAACTCCGGGCTTCCATCTTTCGAAACTTCCGTACGCAGTACGCAATACGCACAGCACTATTTGATAACTGTCATGGCGATCAGAACTACTCTTCTCTGCTTATAGGACTAATTACTTCATGTTACATTTGTTTTGCAATACAACATGTAAATATCGTTTTAAAATATGATTTTCTATATATTTTGCAATAAATTTGCAAAATGCCATTTAAGTCGATATTATGGTTCTATAGCGATTTGCCCATTGGAAGTTTTTTAATTGGCAGATTCGGGACAGCGGTAGGCCACGGACTTGGCTCGATGGATTGCGGAATTTTGGCGGGCCGGCAATATGATTTATGATTTTACGGTCGAGAACTTTCGGTCATTTGGGGCGGCACAAACTTTAAGCCTCATCAAAGGCAAGGAACGAAACAAGCCGGAGAATCTTATCGAAGGGCCGCCTGGATTCCCAAAGGCAGTATGCACGGCGGCGATCTTTGGACCTAACGCCTCAGGCAAAAGCAATCTGATTCGCGCCGCCCAGACCATGCGGGATATCGTTAAGGTTTCAGCCATTGGATTGAATGCCGGAGATACACTTCCCGGAATAGCCCCCCATCGATTAGACCGCCAATGGGCTGATAGACCAACACGCTTCGAAATCACCTTTTCCATCGGAGCCCGCGGGTTCCGTTACGGTTTTTCCGCGACGCCCCAAGCCATCACAGCAGAAACGCTCGTTGAAGAATTCAGCACCGGAAGGTCGCGCACTCTATTCGAACGCAGGGAACGAACTCACGGAGACGCGGCAATCGTTGAGTTTGGCGACCAATTTGACTCAGTTGCAAAGAACAACGTTCCCAAGCTCACGCGGGACAACGCGTTAATTCTTTCATCGGGCGCCAACCTCAATGTACCACTGCTGCGGGAGATATATACGCGCATAGCCAACGGAATAACGCTCGTTGCCCTTGTCTCCTCCGGCAGCACCCCGTCGCTGCTCGAGGAGAGGCTTCGGGACGACCCAGTTTTCCGTAATCAACTTTTGGATGTGTTGCGGGATGCCGATATCGGTATTACAAATCTACGCGTGGACGCCCCCCCGGAGCCGAGCGCTGAAGAACTAGAGCGCATACGGTTACTTCTAGTCTCTCAACACGGAGATCGTGCCCGCGAAATGGCGGCGATGTTTGCCAAACAGGGCAAACAAAGAGCGATTCTATCAGAGCATGTTCGCGTAGACGGCAGCCCTGTTGAGTTTGGGTGGGCAGAAGAGTCACAGGGTACGCAGTTATTCGCGCAGTTGTTTTTCCTGCTTTCCCGCGCTTTACATGATGGATCAACCGTAATGGCCGATGAATTCGCGACCCAGATACATCCCCTCCTGGCAAAAAAACTGCTGGAGCTATTTCAAAATCCCGATAATAATCCCCGTGGTGCTCAGTTAATATTCACCACGCATTACAGCCAACTCATGACACCTGAATTATTCCGCAAGGACCAGATCTGGATCACGGATAAAACGCCGCAGGGGCAGACTGAACTATTTAGTCTTGCCGACTTTCGGGGTGAAAAATATACACGCAGTTCCGAAATGTTTGAGAAAAATTATCTCGAAGGACGTTACCGCGGCATCGGCAATTTCGGCCCGACACTTTCAGGCGTACCAATCGGCGTAGCTGCCGCCGAGGAAGGCAAAAGCGGTGCAACAAAATGAGCCTCCGACGCCCACAGCATCCAAAACCCAGCCGGGAGCCTGTGCTGATCGTCTGCGAAGGCCACTTGGAAACCAGCTATTTTAACCTATTGCAACGCCATCCAAACGTTAAGAATCGTTTTGCGTTGAACATATACTGCGCCCGTGGCGGAGGCCATCGCAATGTGGTTAATGAAGCGAAAAACAGGGCGCGTACCTTGGGCAACGGTGCGTCAATCTGGTGCATTTTTGACATTGAAAATGATCCGCAATGTCCGCAACTCCAACAGAGTTTGCAAACCTGCCAGGGAAATGGGTTCAAAGTCGGCTTGTCAAATCCATGCTTTGATGCTTGGATAGTAGCGCACCGCCAGCAGGTTGCGACTGGCTCGAGAACGCCGGGCGACTATAAGAAGCTGCTTGGCTCAGTGGCCGGCGGTGAACTGGACGTCCGTGATACTCGGTGGGTTTTGGAACACATTATGGGCGGCGAAGCCTTTCCCAATATCCAATTGACTGTCAAGAATATTCCGGGGTTCGGCGCGCATCAGACGGATCAGATCCGCGCCAGCAATCCCTCCACCAGCGTTGGTGAACTGGTGCAAATGCTAATAGAGCCGAAACGCAGTTCCCAATAACCCGATACGCTTAGCCTACAGCCCCGCGATGACCGCGTCGGTCACTTCGCTGCACGTGGATTTTCCCCCTAAATCGCCTGTCAGGATGTTTCCGGCATTCAACACCGCAAACGTCGCTTTCTCAATCGTCGCAGCCTCTTTGCTTAAACCAAACGTATAATTGAGCATCATCGCGACGGTCAGAATTGTCGCTACCGGGTTGGCTTTATTTTGGCCCGCAATGTCCGGGGCGCTGCCATGAATGGGTTCATAGAACGGCACGGATGATGCGCCGGGTTCACCCAGTGATGCCGACGGCACCAGCCCGATGGAACCCGCCAGCATGGAGGCTTCATCGCTTAAAATATCGCCAAACGTATTCTCTGTGACAATCACGTCAAATTCTGAAGGCCGCCGCAGAAGCTGCATGGATGCGTTGTCGACGTACATGTGCTCCAAGTGCACATCCGGATATTGTTTGCCCATCGCGGTGGCCAACTCGCGCCATAACTGGCTGGTGGCTAAAATGTTGGCCTTATCCACACTGGTTAAACGCTTGCGCCGTTTGCGGGCGGTTTCAAAGCCGACTTTCAGAATGCGGATGATTTCAGATTCGCTGTACGCCAGCGTATCAATGGCTTTGCGATCCGGCGATGATCCGCTGATGCCCTGCGGTTGGCCATAATAGAGGCCGCCGGTAAGCTCGCGGATAATCATAATATCAATTCCGCGTTGGATGATTTCCATTTTCAGCGGGCAACGGGAGGCTAATCCGGGCGGCAGCAAAACGTGCCTTAAATTGGCATACAACCCTTTCCGCAATTCCAAAAGCGCCACGCGCTCCGGACGTTCTTTCTGTGGAAGGGTTTGATCCCGGTCGGGCAGGCCCACGGCACCAAATAAAATCGCGGAATTGCGCTGACAGATTTCCCGTGTGGATGCCGGCAAAGCGGTACCGTGCTTATCAATGGCGGCCCAGCCGACATCAGCAAATTCCGCGTGAACCTTATGGCCGAATTTTCGGGCCACCACATCCAGCACACGCATGGAAGCCTCCACAACTTCTACGCCAATGCCGTCACCCGGCAACACCGCAATACGCAAATCCATCATTTAACTCCGCAAGCATACAAACCATCATTTTAAGATCGGAAACAGTAAGGGCAAATTCGCCAGGAGGCAACTGGCGATTAAACACTGTCGCTTAAAACTGCTTGTATGCGTCATGATGATCGCCCTACGGGTGCCAATTGCTGCCGTTGCTCAAACGCTACGCTCGCCAACACGCATTATCGCGTGCTCTGCGGCCCTATAGCCGCCGCATGGCTGATTTGATTACCTCTGCATATTGTTCCACGATTGTACCCGGAAGCGCTAACGTAAATGCCGCGACTCTGGCCGCGGTTATTTCAGCCGTCAGTGATGCTGTCCGGCGATACTGCCACCGCAATTTTACTCCCGCCGCATACACCGAACTTTATGATTCCCCCAATCGCCCGTATTTAATGTTGCGGCAAACGCCCGTTCTACTGCTTAATTCCGTCACGTTGTATCCCACCGGCCTGTATCCGCTGGTTTGTACGCCGGATCAATTTGATCTGCGGCCTGAAATTGGCCGCATCTCCTTTAAGCCGCAGGCGGCGCAATCGCTGGCGGTGCCGTTTCCGTGGAGGCTCGGGTTCCGCTGCCTCGATGCGGTGGAAGTTAATTATATTGCCGGCTTCGGCTTTACTACTACCGGTACGCTGGCGGTCCTGCCCGGTGAACAGACCGTCACACCATCTGCGATGATCGGCACGAACATCGACCAGCCGTGGGCCATAGAGGCGGGAGCAACTCTGGTCATTGATCCCGGTACAGCGGTGCAGGAAACAGTGACAGTCAGCGCGGTGAACGGCAACACATTTACGGCACTGTTTGCCCAGCCGCACGCCGCCGGTGCTGTGATATGCGGTGTGCAGATTCCGGAAGATATCGCCTTTGCTACTGCATTGGCCACAGGCAATATATTCAATCAGCCGGACTTAACCAAACAACGCGAATCGCAGGGAAAAACCATCGGATATGAATATCTGGTGCGGGCCGGCGATCTGATTTTCACCACGGAAATAATCAATATTTTAGATCG
>JAJZCT010000247.1 GCA_021828925.1 Planctomycetota bacterium | reverse complement strand
ACAGTTTATGCCGCGGTTTTTGCATTGGGTGCATTTTTACGGTTTTGGCGCCTGGGAATGCAATCCCTCTGGTGCGATGAAACCGCTACGCTTTCGCGGGTGTCCGGCACTTTTACTTATCTGCTTAATTCCCTCTGGATGCAGGGATTTCCGCCGGGTTGGTATGCCGCGCTGTGGGCATGGTTGCATTTTTTAAAAAATACTCTGCATATTTCTCCTGGTATGGCCACGAGTTCCGCGTACCTCAGAGCACTGGGGGCGATTCTCGGCACGCTCAACGTGGCTGGAGCCTATTTTCTGGCCCGACAGTTTATGTCGCGCCGCGCCGCCTTGTTTGTCATGCTGCTGGCGGCGGTAAACCCCTTTCTAATTTACTACAGCCGCGATCTGAAAATGTATTCGGCCTTTTATCTGATGGTAACGCTGAATATGGCGTTGTTTTTCCGATGGCAAAAGGGTCGCCATTGGATATGGGGGCCTTTGTATATTCTAAGCGGTATAGGCTTGATCGCGTTTGATCTTTTGGGCTGGTTTTTAATTCCCGTGCAGTTGATCTGTATCATTTTCAAACGTCGCCACCGTGCGTTGGATACGCCGATCTGGATTTTCTCGGTTGCCGTGATGGCGGCATGTACGGCCGGCTGGTATAAATTTCACAGCGCGTGGCTGAACCGTGCGGTGGTGCATCATGGCCGCATGGGAATCAGTTGGCTGCCGCGGTATAACGTCATGAATTGGCACACGTTGCTCGGAGCGCCGACTATCAATATTCTCGGTATCCTCTGGCCGATTTTTCCCCCCTCACAACGGATCATTAACTGGTACTCGCTTGGTGCGGGCTATCGCAATCATCTATCAACGCGTACGCTGCCGTGGCTGGCCGAGTGGGAGTTGTACCTGGCGGTATTGACGATTGTCATTCTCATTATAGGCCTGATCCCGTGGCGACGGTGGGTGGATAAAAAGCAAGACCTGGAGAAGCATCCCGGGCGCTGGTGGCAGGTGGGAGTGTGGATCTTTCTGCCTACGGTTTATTTTGCCTTGGCCTCGCTGCCGCCGAGTAATCCTTTGTCATTGTATCCACACCGCGTGATCTGGCTGCAACGTTATATGGGGTTTATTGCAGTGGCATGGCTGCTTTGGCTGGGTGCCGCCATTGCCCGGCTGCCAAGCCGGCCGGTGCGCGTGGTGACCGGTGCGGTTATGGTGCTGGCGATGCTGGCTTCGGCGCTGACGAATAATTTAGTCTGCCGCGGTGAGCCTTGGGCTTTTATCAATCGGCCGATTATAAAATATTACAATCCGAAGAACCATTTGAGTATGTATATTGCCTATTCAGAAGAGTCCAACCACGCGAAGGATGACCCGGCGATATCGCTGCTGCAGTTGGAGCATATCCCGCTTAACAACCTTCCCGTATGGGGCTTACCCAACGATTTATGGTACAAAATTCCGCGCTATGCCCTGCTGGGGGATAACCCGCGCCGCTGGATATCCACGATCCGTTGGGCCCATGTCGATAAGGGATTGCACACGCTGGTTCTGGCCGACCGCATGGGAGATATTCATTCCGGTCCCTTGAGCACCCCTGCGGTGGAAAAGCTCCTGGGCAAGCAGTGGAAGCTGGTTAAAGTCGTGCGATTCAACTGGTATTTTGAGTGGCAATATTACTTTTATTCTCCAATCCGCGTGCGCGTATTCCGCCGGATTGCGGCCAAAACACCCGTGTAGCACACTGATATTTTATAGCGCTGATAAAGTGCCAGTGCTCTGTCACACCAAGCCGTTTTATGGGTACGCGAATATATGGATTTGGTATTGCCGCCTCTTATGCGTATAATACAAATGTATTGGTCATGCTGGCGGAAATAAGCAGGCCCACCAGCCGTCTTTTTTGCGAGGTGATAAACCATGTTAGGGCCTATTAACACATTACCATTGGCGTTGGGTTTTGGAAATCTTTTTGACGGGCCGGATCTTTTAATTGTTCTGGCTATTGCGCTGATATTCTTCGGAAATCGGCTGCCCGGCGTTGCCAAGAGCTTGGGGCGTTCCATTTTTGAATTCAAGAAGGGTCTTACCGAAACCCGCGAGGAACTCAATAAGGCGGCCAATGAAGAACCGCCGATAGAGAAACCAGCCATTGAGGCACCTTCGCGGAAAACGGCGGAAAACCCCTATCAGATTAAACAGGTGACCAACGTCAGCGACGAACCATAAGTTTCCATGACTTCATGGGAATGCTCCTTTCATAAAGGCTGCCGCAAGGGGCGGCCTTTATTACTTAGGAACGGGTCCCAAATAACTTCCCACAACCCGATTCGCCGTCCCTCACATAGCCGCCGGCTTTGCCGGTGGTGCCGGGTGAGAGTACAGGGCAAATCGGGAAATTATTTTGGCACTGTTACTAATAATTGTTCGCGCCGCCGCGCTACCGGGCCTGGGGCGTTGGCGAATTAGAAAAATATTGTTGTACCGCCATCTGATAGCGGGCAGGAATTTTCACATTATCCGCCGGATTACCCCGGCCCCATCGCAGTTCAACAGACTTCGCAAGACTTTGTCCGGAAGGAATATCTGTAACAATGGCATCGCCTGCCCCCCCGGCCCGATCTGACAAATCGCTCTTGGTTGCGCCCGAGCCGGTGTGTTTTGTAATCGATGCATCAGTGCTCGCACGATAGCCATTGCCGTTGGATTCAGAATGTCGGGGTATCGCCACATTGCGGTTCAGCCCCGCGGCAAGATATCTTTCAAGCTGCCGATTAATTTTGCGCAATAGCGGCTCGAAATTACCATGCGATGAAGCGTGAAGTGCATGGGCCGCGGCCAGTAACATGGTTTTGGCTTTAGTTCCGACACCAGGCAGCCGTGCCGCGGCCACCAGTTGCGCTTGCAAAGTTTCAGCACCGCCTTTGCCGGAGCCAACGCCTTTGCCCGCACCGTGTTCTGCGGTGCGGTGCGGTTTTATTTTTGCGATTGTCAGCAGATGCGTCAGGGACGCTTGTATCTGTTTAATGGCGTCAGTTGCTCGGTGCTGCGCCAAAAGCTGAGAACGGCTTTCCATCGGCGGCTTTTGCACAGCGTCTGTTCGCGGCCCTTGTGCCGACGAATTCAACTCAGGCTGATTGTTCGCCACGCCCGCCGGTGCCACCCGCAATGTCTTCTGCGATACTGCTGTGCCTGCCTCCCGGCCTGCGTGTGCCATAATTGCCTGTCCCACTTCCGCAGTGATCAGCAGGGCGATAAGTAACAATCCATTAGCGGCCCAGATTCTCACGTCGGCGGATGCGGGCAACAATATCTTTGTGTCCCGCGCAGGCTGGGTTTGGCAGCGATTCGCTGCCTCAATAATGATCCCGGCGTCATGGCGGCCTGCCTCCCGCGCGACGCCGCTTCTGGCCAGTACGTCCGCCGCCGTGATAAATAATCCGGGTGCCTTGTATTGCTGTTCCAGAAACACCGCCGCATCTACCCCATTGGCCCAAGTCCCAGTCAGCAACCGCACCGCAATGACCATGCCGTTAAGAGAGGCAAAAGTGATAATTGTCTCAACCACCGTTAGATGGAAGTACAGCATTACCGGAAGAATCGGGAAGCACAAAATAAGTCCCATTGCAATCGCCCCCGTAATTCGCCGCGCGAAGACCCGTCGATTCAACTTACGCTGTGCAGTATCTAGGGCACGCACAAGCGTGTGTTGTGGAAAAGCAGTGTTGTTGGAAATTTCCATTTGTTCTATTATAGGGTCTCCAGGTCACGCTTGAACAATCAGCCATGTTCTGTCTCGTGTGAACGGCGTGGCAATATTTCCGGGCCACACGGCCGTGCGGGGAAACTTCACATAGCCGCCGGCTCTGCCGGTGGTGGAACACACCATAAAAGCATCTCGGACAAGCTCCTGGCTCGTCGGCACCAAAGGCTGTGATTTGCCCCTGATTTAGCGTTATTTCGGCCATGCCCGGAAAAATTGCCACGCCCCGTGTGAACGGGAGATAGATAGTGGACGGTTTAACTTGGTGATGTGTAAGAACCACAACGGTATTGATGTCGTATGACATGAAGCAGCAGTCCGCTCGACTATTTACAATTTTGGCGATCGCGGGCGCGGGTATCAACAAATTTGCGCTTCTGGCGATGTTTGCAGGTATCCAGATTTTTATCAACGCCGGTCCTAATACCACAACATGGATTGTCGCGGCGGAAGTTTTCCCCACGCGGTTGCGTGCCTCCGGACAGGGCAGTGCTACGGCATTTTCGCGCATCGGGGCGGCGTCGGGGGCTTTTTTCCTGCCGGTTATCGACGCCAAAGCCGGGTTGGGGGCGGCTTTCGCGGTAGTTGCCATCGCCAGTGTCATTGCGGCTATAATTACAATGATGTATTTGCCGGAAACAGCGGGCTGTGAACTTAAGCACTGAATGGCGTTGTGGGTCAATCAAGGTTGCTGCTAATGCGTGAAATGCGGTGCAGCAAGGCCCAACGGCCGCCTGTGACCCGCTGGAAAGGATCGTTGAATGAAGTTATCCATTCTCAACACGCCTTCGGAGAATCGCTTTGATCAGCGCGTGCGCGGCGCGGGTGTCGGGGAATTTAATGGATTAAGTATTCGCACGGTGCAGGTGAATGTCGGCCTAAAATGCAATCTGGCCTGCCATCATTGCCATGTTGAATCTTCTCCCAAACGTACCGAGGAAATGACGTGGGAAACCATGGAACTCGTGCTTAACGCTGCGAAAAAAGCCCAGGCCGCCACCATTGACATTACCGGTGGAGCGCCGGAAATGAACCCGAATTTCCGCCGGTTTGTCGAATCCGCAAGCGCGCAGGGATTTGAAGTGATGGTTCGCACCAATCTGACCATTATGCTGGAGGAAGGCTTTACCGATTTGCCCGAATTTTATGCTCATCGTCGCGTGCATCTGGTTGCATCTCTGCCCTGTTATCTGGAAAGCAATGTCGATCGGCAGCGGGGCAAACATGTTTATCAGGAAAGCGTGGAGGTTATTCAGCGCCTCAACGCGCTGGGGTACGGATCGCGTGATGATCTGGCGTTGGATTTGGTGTATAACCCCGGCGGCCCATCGCTGCCGCCGGAGCAGTCGGCACTGGAAGCTGCGTATCGTAAGGAACTTGGAACGCATTTCGGCATACGCTTTACCAGGCTTTATACCATCACTAATTTGGCGATAGGCCGCTTTCAGCACGATTTGCAGCGCCAGGGTTATGCGGAAAAATATCAGGACCTGCTGGAACGGACGTTTAATTCTTCCACGATCAATGAACTTATGTGCCGCCATCAGTTGCATGTCGGCTGGGACGGCACCATTTACGATTGTGATTTCAATTACGCCCTGAAACTGCCTGCCCACGCGGGTCATATTCGTAATTTTGATCCGGCCGCTTTCCTGGCCCGCCAAATCGTCACCGGCGCGCATTGTTTTGGCTGCACGGCGGGCGCAGGATCATCCTGCGGCGGCAGCCTGGTAGCGGGGGACGCTCAAGCGGGTCAACGCAGGGCGCGACGGGGTAAAGCAAAAGTGTTGCCGCCGCTTGGCGGCGGGATAAAAAAATAAATCCGGTACACGGGGTTTGCCTGTGCTTTCCAAAGATGTGACCTCGATGTTATAATACCAGATAGTGACCTCGGAAGATTTTGAAATAATGGTTGTGCAGACGGACGAAGCGGATACCGGTGAACTCTTTCGGACGTTTCCACCGAGGCCCGGTTCAAAGTTAAACGGTGCCTGAAGTATGAACTGATTTGTCTTATAATCATATTTACAGG
>JAJZCT010000246.1 GCA_021828925.1 Planctomycetota bacterium | reverse complement strand
CTGCCATTTTGGATCCTGCATGGCCAGATCAATCGTGCGGGAACTCATGATCAGCGCGGTTTGAGAATTAATGTACGCGCTGAACATCGGCATGGCTTCATTTTGCGACGTGGTATACAAAATGCGGGGCAGGTACGGCAAAATGCGCACCAGCCCGGTGCTGGTGTACACCAGTTTGAGACTCTTATACGTTAAGGCGCTGCCGGCGATTGCCAGCACCAGCCCCAGCAGGATCGCCCAGTGATAGCGCCCCGTGAGAAACCGATGCATCAGCAATAGAGGGTTGGCCATCGCTTCGCCGGAATCGGCATATTGCACCGGTCCGGGAGTCATTTCCGGCCGCAGGGAGGTTGGTACATAATCCATACTGTCATTTTGCGGGTTCATTGGACACTCCGTGTAAGATCGCACTAATGAGCTTCCAGTTCGCGCCAATCAGATCATGAAACACTTGCATTCGATCAGCGGGAAGCATGTCGCCAGGTAAAGTAAGTTCCACCTGCGCGGCCCCAAACACTCTTTCATTAAAGCTTCCGGACTCGTGGAGGAATTCCCGCTCGGTAGCGAGAAATTTGCCGTCCGGCATGATAAAAAAATCATCTACATATATATGAGATTCCGTATCAAACGCTCCCCGATGGAATTTATATTCCATCCCCGTGATGGGGGTTTTATTTATCACCCAGGTTTTCGGCGTTGATTTATCCAGGATCCAGCCGTTGCCCGGATAGCAATTCGGCGGATAGTGACCCGAAAGATTGCGCGTGTCCGAGCAGTCAATAACCATGAACGTGGCCTGCTCACCGGTTTTGTGGTTAACAAAATTGCGGCACAAATCCACATTGGGCTGCAGCAGATGTACGGCGGAAAGCGGCAGGGGCACATCGCGGCCAATCCAATTGCCGAACTCTTTGGGCATCGTCTCCGCCAGAGCGTGCACATGCGCCAGATATGCACCGGCCTGCCGGGGCGGCTTTTCAAAGTACCCTCGAGCCTCAATGGCGGCCAGCAGGATCACGCAGGCAAAGGCCGGTGCCCAGGCCAGCCAGGCCGGGCGGTGAGCAGAGGTTGGGGTCATTGGTTTTGACATAACATTATCCAGTCAAACGCCGGGGACGAAGTAAAGGCGAATAATACGCAAGCAGTTAATAAGTTACGACCTGGAAGTTCGTGGTACGTTCTACGAGTCGTAGGCCAGGCCGAAGGGGGCTACCGGCACGGAGGCCCAGCGTAACAGTCGCAACACTGACCAGAACAATAAAAACGCGATGGGCAGCATCAGCCAGCCGGCCATATTATGGAAATTCTCGGCCGCCGCATGAGGATACTTGCCAAACACCCACACCGTTGGCACCAGTCGAATAATATTACAAAGCAGGGCGACAACCGGGCTTAAAATCAGGAATATGGCCCGTGCCCAGCGATTCATGGGGATACTAAGCGTGAAGGTGGCCACCAGCACCATCAAAGCAATGGCCATTCGCATGCCGTCACAGGCTTCGGCGATCTCCACTTTCACGCCATTGACGATTAGAACATTGCCGGCCCGCGATACCGTGACACCCACAATTTCCAGAATCTGCTGGCTAAGCAGAGCGCACAGATGTTCCAGAGGAACCGAGATTGCCTGCCGCACGGTGGCGGGCACCGGCACCAGAAACAGCAACATCAGGAAAGCGGGGAAAAATTTACGTACGATATCAAATCCCAAAACGGCGATAACCGCCCCGAAAGCCATGAGCAGGGATCCAAAATGCCAGAAGACGGCCATGCCATGATCCACGCCGAAGTTGCTGGTCGCCGCACCCAGGAGCAGCAGCACCGGTCCCAACCAGCGGCCCGACAGGCGGCATTCACGCCAGCGCTGGCGACGTACAAAAATCAGCCAGCCGGCCAGGAAAGGTACCAGTAAAATGTGGCTGGAATCCTGATCATTTAAGGCAATGGAAAACACATCGTGCCAAGCGCGATGCTGCACCAGCATGGTCAACAAAACCAGCACTCCCGCCGCCAGAAGATAGACGCGTTTAATGCGGTCTTTTGGAGCGACGGCCCAGCTTGGAGTGTTTGCGGCAATCGTGGCCAATGGTTCTTCTCGACAATTTTCGCCACTGCGGCGGCCCATAAAACATGCTCTTGGCCTAATTTTGGCCAAAGCTCCGCTACTGTCGCTTGCGCGAATTTTTAGCGCGAAGAGATCAGGGGGAACCAACTTCCCCGAGTTTGCGGCGGCGCTTATGTACCGGTGGCTTTACGCCGCCCGAACGCCGCCAGGAGTATTCTCCGCGACTGCCGGCATATCTTCAAGAATCGCCAGCAGGTCGGTATCAACCTCAACACTGATCGCCTGGCCCAGGATTTCAACCTGCAAAACCAGACGGTCCATCTTCAGTCGGCTTTCCACTACGCCCCGCACACCCTGCAGAGGTCCTGATTTTACCTCAACACGTACCCCCGCTACAAGCTGCGGATGCCGATCAAAGGGCGCTTGCGCTTCCAAGGCCCGCGTCAGGCTGCGAAGTTCCTCTTCTATTCGGGCTTGGTCAAATACTGGAATGATCCGAACCAGCCGATTGGTTCGATCGGCCGCATACGCATCTTGAACGGCGCTGCGGACAAAAACATAACCCGGAAAAAGCGGAAGCTCAGATTTTACTTTGCGTTTGCCGTAATAGGTGGTTTTCGCTACCAAGGGCAGTAGATAGTCGATTTGGCGGTCGCGGAAAAAGTCGCAAACCACTTTTTCCTGCCGGCTTTTGGTCTGTAGTACAAACCATTTCCGGGCATCTCCCCGGTTAATTCCGGATCCGACCGACTGGGCAACCGTTGAGGCGGCAGGGACCGTGGCGGATTTTACGCCCGATAATTCGGTTTCCGGACATTCCATGCGCGATAAATTCTCATGACTGTTTGCAGATGTTGCTTCTGTCATATGCCGCCCCGTTACCATTCCTGTCACCTCCATGCCGTCCCAGTTCATTACCGCCCGCGTGGCGTAACGCCTTTACTTATAGGCTTCGCTGATGTATTCGGACATTCACAGCGCGGGCCTTTAACTTTATCGGTTCGCGTGGGAAATAAAAATCACCAATTTCGGACTGTTGCCCGTGCCGGTTTAGCGGACTTGGACCCATTCGTCAGCTCTATCTACATACCCCACGCTGCATTTCCCGGGATACCGAATATTCGATACTTTCGGCTCAAGATCGTTGCTCTCCATGCTACTGTCTCATCCAAACCCGGCTCGCTCCGCTCGGGGCAAAGCGTTTGCCACTTAATGATAGCAACTTGGTACCCTAAAAACCAACGTTCGTCAGGCTATCCCCTCGACGGTTCATTTTATCAGCCATTGGGAATCCGGGCACCACGATTATCATCTTCAGCTAACGTCCTCTGGGTGCGTCTTCCACGTGGCTCCATTCAACCGCTCTGGCCACCGAACGCCCTCGGCTGCATCCCACCGCGACATGCCACTGACAATAACCAAACCACGCATCGCGCGGCCAAGGCCAGCGTCCGAGGTCGGGATGTCTCGGTGGTCCGAAGGTCAACCAGACGCCCAGCCCATTTCTACCGGCGTAGGACCGATGCACCGACCCGGTACGGAAGCCTATTGCCGCACAATTTTCTCTGGGCGTTGACAGGCCACGGGATATTTTCCGCAGACAAGACAGGCCGTCATCAATTTTCACAACCTCACCAACCTCGGGAATCCGAAGTCCTAATCTAATCATCGCTACGGTCGCACAGGCGTGGATGCCGGTAATGATGGTTTGCGGGCCGCGCACTTTCAGCATGTCGGTTATAGCGATATTCCGCAACCTGTTGATGGCCCAGGAGCTCATCACATCCAGCTCGGTGACATCCAACAGCACGCCATCGCATCGATATTGCCGCGCGCGAAAATCCAACTCATATCCCAGTTGTTTCCAGTCCAATTCACTTACGCCACACTGCGTGCGTGCCAGCAACAGACTTCCCTTTTTGAAAATTGAAATGCGCATCATAAAAATCCTTTTTAACTCACGCAACAAGGTTCTTGCAGCGCACAGCAAATATTAAAAGGCCGGGTGTCGGCGACGCACGCGGTCTGCCGACACCCGGCTCGGGACGCTGAACCGTAGCTACAAAAGATTCCTCCCAAATGAGTGTTGTTGACAAAGGCATGCACACCCACCTGGTCCTTGGTTCGGCCGCTGTTATCAGTGATCACAGCAGCGACTGGAAAATAATTGCGATTCTCCGCGGCATAAACAGGAAAACCTGTTTCCGTCAGCCCCATTGATATAAACTGAACCCCACAGGAACTTTTTGTAATAGGTAGCGCGCACTATCCTGTCGACAACAGCCCTGATTTTCCAGTTTTATACGGCCCACCCCAATCTCGGGCCCACCGGTGATATTTAGCAGCTTGTTTTTGCCGCTTGTTCTCCGCGACGGCAAGTGGCCTTAACCGCTGCGTGAGCTTCTGCTCAACGCGTGTACTCTCGGCAGCGCACCTGAGCCGCAAAAGTAGATGCAACCGGCGTGCCACCGATGAAAAGGGCCGCAATGAGTCAAAAATGGACCTACGTCAGCAGTGGGCACCCGACATGTTGTCGTGGCAGCAGCCACAATGTCGTGCATGTATCGGACAGATGCGACGCCCATCTGGAAGCATCATAACGCTCCCTTATGCGGCGGGCAGATCGCCTTTGGTGATTTGGTTGGAATCAAGCGTGACATCGCCGAATTGCGACAGCACGCTTCCATTACGGACAGAGGCATCCGCTTGGAGGGTGATATCATCCCGGGCGAGAATATTGCCTGCAAAAGCGCTATCGGCTCCAAGCGTTGCCGAATTGCCCACCTGCCAGAAAACGGCACCTTTTACCCAGGTGCTGGCCCCCCCATCGATTGAAATAACGGATGAGTCCCTGCCCGTTGTCAGCGTGGTGCCAATTTGAAAAATGAATTGCGCGTTGGGGTCGCCCTGGTCTTTGAGCGTCAGAGTTCCGGTGAGCGTGGCCGCGGCGGCGAAATGATAAACTCCGGGCAACAGCGTCAGTCCTCCAAGATCCTGTCCGCTAAGGTCGTGCGTTGACGGCATTGCGGCAACAGCGTCATAAGCAGTGGTCAGGTCCGTGTGCGCTTGCTGCGTAACATCGTCGGAAACACGGATCGTACTTGGCGGAACGACGGCTCCCGGGGGAAATCCCGTAACCTCTTGCCCATGGCTGGCTCCCACATCCCCACCATGCACAGCAGTTTCGCCGGTGTTTTCTACGGCCGTGCCGCCCAGTACCGCAAAGCCGCCAGCCGAATCAAGGGTGATTGACGCGTGTGCCGCTTCAGGGTCTGCACGGTTCGGTGGTACTACCAAAAGAACAAGTGTTTTATTTTTCATGGGTCATTCTCCAACGGCCGCTGATAGGGGCGACTTTTGTGAATAGATATTCACTCTTCGATGCTGGGCATCGGTAATGGAAGAACAAGCCGGTAGTTGCTTGAACGGGAAGGGCATCGGAGCGGTCCATTTCGCGGTTAACCAACAAGGAGCCGCGATAATCGTGCGACAGGCGGTGCTATGCTCAAGCACTGCCTTAGTTCAATTATAGCCGCCATTTTCTGTCATAAAGCTTTTACTACAACAATTATTACGATGCGGGCGGGATGGGGTATTGGCCTACGAGCCTGTCCGAGTAATGGCCGGGTTGGGGCAGCCATTACTCGGACCGGCTCCTGGGGTCTGCTTTGTTCCGTACCCGTCCCGTTCCGTGCTATCCCATGCTGTCCCATGCTCGCGTTAATCCAGG
>JAJZCT010000245.1 GCA_021828925.1 Planctomycetota bacterium | reverse complement strand
CCCTGGCGGCAATTTAGCGGGAATTACATACACGGTTCGCGGCAACATTTCCCAGTAACGTGTATCGGCCTGCGATGAAGCCGCCAAAAGTGCTCCTACACCCGCAACACCTAATCCAATCAGCGCGTCGATTCCAATTTTGTTTTGGGTTACTTTGGCTTGGGCGTTTGTTATATGAAACTGGGGCATCCGAAGCTGGCGGCGGCCAATTTTCAACGGGCCCAGCAGTTGGATCCGGCGATTAGCGATGTGGTCAAGAAAATGTACGAACCGGGAATTAACGCTTTGATATTTGTGGATTGGGGTTTCGGACCCCGGCGCCGGGCGGCGGGATGGTATGGTGAACAATCCGTCTTTACGCCCCCGCCGTGGCAGGCCGGTCCGATTCCCCCGGTTTATGCATGGGATAACAACCATCCTGTTTCCGGCATCGCCAATTCCGATATGGTAGATACGCTGGCGCTGGCACAGGACAAGCGGTGGCTCACCATAGATACCATCCGCGAGGCCAAGGCGGTTATTGGAACAGGGATGATGGTCGGCGGCGCAGCGGCTGTGGATAATGGAGCTTATAACAATAATGGAACCGAGGCGCTGATTGGATTAGGTGTTGCGGGTGTAGGAGCACTTTTGGCGGCTTCATCGCAGGCCGATACACGTTACTGGGAAATGTTGCCGCGAACCGTGTATGTAATTCCCGCTAAATTGCCGCCAGGGGACAGCACCGTTCAGGTATCAGCGGGCGGCGTAAACAGCGTGCCGTTTACCGTCGATATGGCGGGCGACAAATTGCGAACATTTTATGTGCGGTTGCCGTGAGTGGAGCGACAACTTCGATACTTCCGCAGCGAGCATGGTTGTCGTCTGGTTGGCAGTTTGCGGGCCAACTGCCATATTATTGCCCGTTGCTCTTGCAATCATGAAGCAGCCCAGTGGGATTATAGAGTTGATGCGGTATTGCTGCGGTCCATGCCAAGTTCACGCCATAGACGTCGTGCTTTGTGATCGCGCAGGAATGCGCGGATTGCTTTTGTTGGTTGCACGAGCCGCCAACTGCACAGCAACGCTCCTTTCCAAGTTAAATGATAAACGTCATCTGTCTGATCCCGGTATTGGTAGCCCAATAGTTCGCGCCGTTGTCCACTGGCATCCCAGTCGCGATTGAGCATCGCAATCTCCTGGCCTCTGGCGGGGACACACCGGCGGCGTGCCGTCATGCCCAATTGATCGAGGCGCCGCTGATGGGCCTCGCATATTGCGGCGACGCTTGTGACCCAAACGAAATTGGCCGATTGCTCCATCGGATCACGCGGGAACGCGCTAAGTTGCGGGTTTACGCCCGTGGTGATCCGAACCCCGTCCTCAAACCGGGATTCGACCCAAAGAACCATGCAATCATTACATACACCAGCGGATGCGCCGCCAATTCCAGCCCGATGAACAGCAGGTGATGTAAAAGGGGAGAATTCACGAGTTACCCTAAAACGATTATTTTTTTTCGCCGAAGCCGTCTCATGCGGTCGGATGCGAACTAAACCGTGAGTACAATTTTCCCGAAGCCGCCGCCGGCTTCCAAAGCGCGATGTGCGTCGGCAAGATTTTCCAGTGGTAAGACTTTGTTGATCACCGGTTTGAGAACTTCGCGCTCCAGCAGGGCGGAAAGCCTGGTCATGCCGGCAACCCGGCGGGGGATGGAATCAAACGCGAGGCTTACATAGTGAAGGGCAATATTGTGCCGGTATCCTAATGAAAAATCACCTTTGGGATCCACAATCGTCGTGATGCGGCCCATGGGGCGAATAACTGGAATGCTGCGTGCGGCGTAGGTGTCCCCGAAGCAGTCAAATACCAGATCAACCATTCCGGCTTCTTGTTGAACCACTGAGACAAAATCTTCGCTCTGGCGGTCGATGACACGGTCCGCACCCAGTGAACGCACCAGGGCGGCATTGGCAGCCGAGCAGACTGCATAAACATAAGCTCCCGCAGCATGAGCAAGCTGTACGGCCATCGAGCCAACGCCGCCTGAGGCACCGATGATCAGAACGGTTTGCCCCAGCCGCAAATCACCCTGTTCTATCAGACCTGCCCATGCGGTCAGGGCGGTCAGAGGCACGGCCGCCGCTTCAATATAACCGAGGTGTGCCGGTTTCTTTGCCACAATGTCCGCTCGAACCGCATGGTACTGTGCATTAGCGCCTGGGCCGGAAAAGTCGGGGCAGTAAAACACCGCATCCCCAGCCTGAACGTTGCGCACCAGCGATCCGGTTTGCTCCACAGTGCCGGAAACGTCAAATCCCAGAATCGAGCCGGCACCATAACCAAAGGCCCCGGTTTTACGAATTTTGCAGTCAATGGGATTAACGGCCACGGCTTGAACTTTCACAAGAATCTGATCAGGTCGTATTTCCGGTTTGGCGACATCTTGTAAAACCAAAACTTCAGGCCCGCCATTAGCGGAAAGTGTCATAGCTTTCATCATTGTTATTCCTAACTTCCAACGCCTACGGAGGTGTCTTCAAGCTCCCGCCAAGCGAAGCGCTTCCACCCCTTCTAACTGAATATTACATACTAAGATCTAACCCCCAGCCGCTGTCCCCGCCTTACGCGACAGCGCCAGGCGATGCGCATGGGCATAATGGGAAATAAGGTTGTGCCAGTCAAAATATTCCGACAGCCGCTCCACGCGGTTGCGTAATTCAATGCGCCCGCGACGGTCTTTCAGTGCAAAGTTAAAAAGTATTTCCGTAAGCTGGTGCGCGGATTGGTCAAATGAAGCATAACGCCGACCCACGACAAATAGACCGTTATTGGCTGGATCATGGATATGTTTTAACACATAACTGCCGAACCCCGCCAGATCGCTGGTGGCTGCGGCCACGCCATTGGCTACGCACTCCATTGGGGTGTAGCCCCATGGTTCATAGTAGCTGGGAAATACGCCCATGTGGCATCCGCGGACAAATTGATCATAATCCAGGCCGATCAGCGGCGACGTGGCAGAGAGAAAATCGGGATGAAAAATCACTTTCACCGGGTCCTCTTTCGCGTTAAAGAGGTGACACGCCCGCAGTTGCTCCAACACGGAATCTTTGGCGTCGTCCCAGAGATCATGCGTGACAATGGCAGGTTGCTTCCAACTGCGCCACGCATGCAAGCCACGCTTGAGCCGAACCATCGAGCTTTCGGTGATCAGATGTTCCGTATCCGGCATTTTTCCCTGACTGACATTCTGGAGCAAACGATGTCCGATTTCCTCTGAGACTCTTTCACACGTGAGTTTGAGTTCATCAAACATGGCCTGACTTTTCAACACATCAACATTAATGGATTTATATGGCGCTCGTGTAATGATAAAGGCGACAACGGTAATGGGAATATTTCCGGATTTCAGCCAGTGATTCAGCCGCGCCAGAGATTCAATAAACAGATTAATGCCCTTGTTGGTGTATTCATACCGACCGGAGGTAAATACATAAATGGTCCGATCAAGGTCAAACGTATAGGAGGGAAAAAAGTGGCCGGCGACAAACGTGTGAATGGCTTCCTTGTATTGTTTGTGCAGGGTCTGAAATTCATGCAGAGCGGCAAAGCGTTGTATGTTCAGCCCGTTGGGCGTAATAACATCGGGCTTGCGGTGCAGAAGCTTTTCAGCCTCCAACGCTGTCACATCGGATACGGTGGTAAATACATCGGCACAATTCGCCGCACCGCGCTCCAGACAGTAACGGGCATAAATGGCATAATGCCCGGCGGCTTGATCGGGATTAATGGAATCGAGCTTGGAATAAAAATCCGGATTATCAGTACACAAATACCGCCCCAGCAGCGTGGCATGGGTGGTAAACACGGTGGCTACCGGAAGCTTAAGAAGACTGATACGCATCAGGCCGGGAGCTACCATCCACTCATGGAAATGCGCGATGATGGGGCGATGCTCGGGCTTAAAGCGGCACAACTCCTGAAAAAATAATCCCGCCAGCATTCCGAATACCACGACGTTGTTGGTATCAACATCATTATCCGGAGCCTCAATTCCGTGGTCTTTCCACAGGGTGTATTTGAACTCACCAAGCCGTCCAAACGCCGACATGAAATCCAGCAGCAGCACACGTGGGCGACCTTCAATAAGCCAATGGCCGTAATGCGCGCGAATCGACATTTCTTCCAGGCGGTGGATGGCCTCGGCGATGGCACCGCTGGGTTCAGCAGGCTCAAACTCAACGCTGGCGGTATCAACATTGTAAGGGCCGATCATGCAGTAGCGGTCGCCCCAGGATTCCACCATCGTGGCGGCTTTGGTACGCATGACGGTATAAATACCGCCAAGTTGCCAGCAGACTTCCCACGCTATTTCAAACAGCAGCGGTTGGGTTGGATCATCATCCGCCGCCGGTCCGATCGGAACCGCAGTATCCGTCAGTGCGGGTTTTCGCACGGGCAAGGGCGGCGGCGGAAAATCGCGGGCGGTGGTGCGGGGCACTGCCGGAGTCGGCTGATCCGGGCGATGATAACTTTGGCCTTCGGGTTGGGTAAAGGAACTGGATGTGGTGGATGGCGGCGCGAAGCTGGATTTGTAATTGCCGGGGGGTGGCTGCTTGGTCGCCTCCGTGCCCTCAAGAACTTCAGCAGCTTGCTGGGCAAATTTTGAGGATTCACTTAACGGTGCGGTTTTGCCGCGTTTGTTACCGGATTTGTTGCCGCTTCCCATCGCACGTTCACCTTTTTTCAAAATCTCACATGCCTGACCGCTAGATTCGATTTTACCACAGATGCTTCAGAACGCGACAGGCATAAAAATTTCGCGAAAAACCCTCCCAACTAAGCAGACGGTGCATTGGCGGTATCGGCGCTGGGGGGGCGACCCATGAGCATTTCAATATCCAACAGGCTTACCAGATAATAAATGCTCCCGCGCTTTTCCAGCACGGCTGTCAGGCCATTGGACAGTCCGAAGCGGCGCGGCGCTCCCGCAGGTAGCCCCAAAACATGCCACAGAACATGTTTCAGCACGCCTCCATGCGTGACGGCCATGACATCTTTTCCGCTCACCGCGTCGGACATTGTGTCCAATACTACCCGAGCTCGCTCCCAAAGCTGCTGATCGCTTTCGACCCCGGGGACGCCGGTCCAGTCGGCCAGATCGCCGTTGCCGGTGTTGTTGCCGGTCAGGTCGGCCCGCATGGCCCGGACTTCATCCCAGGTTTTTCCCTCAAACGCACCGAGATTGCGCTCTCGCAACTGCGGAGTGACCGTCATGGCGCAGCTTTGGCGGGCGGCGATGGCCTGCGCGGTTTGCAGGGCACGCGGCAGATCACTGGACCAGATAGCGGCAAAATTCCGTGCCGCAAACCACTGGGAGAGCATCTCGGCCTGTTGCCGACCTGTTGCATTAAGTTCCGTGGGGCTGTGACCCTGAATGCGGCGTTGGGCATTCCAGTCCGTCTGGCCATGGCGAACCAGCCAGAGCCGGGGCGGAATATTTTCCAGAGGATTCATGCGTCAGTATCCTTTTGCAGCGAAATCATCCGCGAATTGTATCCACATTACACCTAAATTGAAGTTTGACGGATAAAAATTAACCGGATGAATAGAAATAAATCAAACTAAGAGCGGGAAGCTGTTATGGATCCGAGCCAGCCATACGAGGGTCGAAAGTACATGGAGTGGGGGGCTATTGCCCCTGCGATTCGTCGCCCCGCCCAAGGTCGGGCTACCGACGGCACCGGACTGAACATGCTTATGGCTGCTTCCTTCCGGACCTGACCAGGTTCACAGTCAACCCGTGCATCGGGCCCGACCATGGCCGGGGCGCA
>JAJZCT010000244.1 GCA_021828925.1 Planctomycetota bacterium | reverse complement strand
CGCTAAATGACGGCAAGTTACTCAATTCTTCGCGCAGGCGGTGTATAATCATTCATGATGAATGGTGCTTTATCAGGCAATGTGAATATTCCGGCCGGCCAGCGGATGCCCATGCACTTTTTTACCTTTGACTCGCCGGTTCATAAGCTTGCCGAGTTCCGTTTTGATATCGACCCGCTTAAGACCAACGGCCTGACCTATTATCTCAATGTCGGCGGTTGGAATATGCCGTTGAAAATTCTGCGATCCTCCCCCGGTGCCAAACCGATTCTGATGCTCTTGCACGGTATGGGCCTGCATCCGGCGTCGTTCCGCGGCATTGCCGGGCATTTGTTGCCGGTGTGCGATTTAATTTTGGTGGATTACACCTCCTTTACTTCCGCTGAGCGCAGTGGATTCTGGCCTGATGGCGGTGTGAGTCTGCGGGTATTGGCCCATGCCATCATGCGGATTACCCGCGCATTGGACCTGCGGAAAATCCATATTGGCGGCTCGAGCCTCGGCGGTGGATTAAGCCTGATGGCGGCCGTTGATTTTCCGAAAATCATTGATCGCATTGTGCTGTTTAACCCGGCTATTTTTCCGCAGCATTTACCGTCGTTCTATCAATGGGTGCGTGTGCCGATCATCGGGCCGCTGATCATGCGTTTTATCCCGGCAAATGAACTCGTTGGCGGGGTAACGACCATCGGGTATGTGAACCCCGCGCTTGCCAGCCAGGAACTCGTGGCCATCTATCAGCGGAACATGAAACCCGCGGCCAATCGCCGCCGGCTTCTGGATCTGATCTGTCACTTGCCGGAACGTGATCAGCAGGTTCGGCACTATGTGCAGCACGCCGGCAAGTTGCCGCAGGAAGTACTGGTAATTTGGGGAGAACAGGACCGATTATTAGCCGCCGGCACTGGCGAGCGATTACGCCAGGCCCTGCCGCACACGGAATTCCACAGCTTTCCCGATTTATCCCATTTACCGCATGAAGAAGCCCCCGACCGCATCGGACCGATTGTGGCGGAGTTCATCGCGAAGCGGTCGTAAGCACTTAGCATAAGCCGCCGGCGCGCGGCAAATCTGCCGGCAGCACGTAAGCGGCGGGCACCATTCCGGTTGACCGCGCGCCATAACGGGGTGAAAATGGTGCTGTCACGGGTGAGCCGGCATTGGACCGTCCGGGCCGGTGTCACTCGAATGAGGAGGTGTTGCCGGATTGATACAGCGCATTGATATTCAAAACTTCCGCGCCATCGACAGTGGATCCGTGGCGGATTTAACGCCGCTGGTTGTGCTGGTTGGCCCCAACGGTTGCGGCAAAAGCTCTGTACTGGACGCACTATTGATTGGCGCATCCGAACATTGCCAGCCTGCGGTATTCTCCGCACTGGCGCGGCAGGATACCGGATAATGTAAAGGTTGTGGTGGACTTGCTTCAATGGGGCCGCGGCTCATGGGTCGCGGAAAGGATAAATGCAATGTCGGCAAGCATGGCTGTTGATTGAGCTGGCAGACTTTCACCCAATACGGCTACAGCTTCGCGCGCGGACCGTTCATCGGCACCAGGATCAATGATAATGCGCTGGTCGGCCTGTGATAAATGGCCATGCAACGTTACGTGTTTCCACAGCGCCTGTTAATACCCTCCGGCAAAGCCGGGGGCGGTACAGGTTCGTACAATGCATATCTATATCAAGAATAGAACATGTGTTGAGGTAATGCCAAATATTTTGCGGTTATGGGATGGGTGGGGCCGATAAATAACGGGTTACGCGGAAGATTGGATACGCGACCAAAATCCCGGTAAAATCGGCGAGTCTTAGCGGCGGCATTTATGCCGCCGGTGGATGCGTGGTGGAACCGACCGCGTGCGAAATAAATTTCGGCGCTAAGACACAGCGGGCGCGGGGGGCATCATGGGGGCCGTCGATGTGACCGCTGCGGCAACAGTGAAGGGAGAACCCATGGCATTGCCGGAAGAACCCATTATCGCATGGCATTTTATTTTTTGCACATACGGATTCTGGTTGCCCAATGACCCGCGCGGGTCATGGTCGCGATTCGTCCGATCACCGGAAATTTATGCGGCCGGCGGCCCGGCGACAGGCAATGGGAAAATCCTCCGGTCCGTGGCGGGTGTGCAGCATGACCGCGCATTGCGGAATGCGGCGAAGGCGGCGCTCAAATACCCGCCGGTTAAATTCAGCGGAATTCAGGCCCGCTCGGTGGCGCGAGGCTTCGGCGAGGCCGTACACGAAAATAAATACCGCGTTCATGCGTGCGCGATTATGCCGGATCATGTTCATATCCTCATGGATATCCAATCCCGCAAGACCGAAAATGTGGTGGGTCATTTGAAAGCACGCGCTACGCAGCAGATCAATGATGAGCACATCCATCCGTTAGCGGGACATGTGACACCCGCCGGTAGAATGCCATCGGTGTGGGCGCACCGTCATTGGTGCGTATTTATTCATCCGTCGGAGTTATTGCGGGCGAAACGGTATATCGAATTCAATCCGGAAAAGGCCGGATTGAAGCCGCAGCCGTGGCATTTCATCATGCCGGGAAAATAACCCGCGGCGTGGTCATGGGTGCGAAACAACGACCCTTCTTAGCGGCGGCAATTATGCCGCCGGTGACTCCCGCGCTATTCCGCATCCACCGCCGCCAGAACGCCCAAGCCGCAATGCCTTCCGGCCTCGATTGTGATGGGGCCGGGGAGGGGATGTTGGAATGTCAGGCGGGCGTGAACGAGGGTGAATTTGTTCAGATGATCCGGCCTGACGTAACCAGATATCCCGGCACCTTTCTGGACTTTTTGGCGGGATTGGGTGTATAAAGCAAAGTTGACAATCGGTGAAATGGATCAGATGACTTCATGGGAAAAATGGCTATGCCGGATTCGATGATAAACAAAACACATTCTTTGCTTGATCGCAGAGGATTTCTGCGGCACACATCCGCCTTGCTGGCGGCCGCGGGTCCGGCGACGGCGTTGGTTTCAACTGTAATGGCGGCTGCAGCGCACGGTGATGCGCCAGTTGGCGCAACGCGTGCGGCGGAGTCAACATTTCCGCGCGGGGCGATCTATATTCCCGCCCGGGCGTGGAATGCTTATCAGATGTGGGAACATTACGATCCAAAGATCATTGGGCGCGATTTGGGCTATGCACAGAGCCTGCGGCTAAATGCGCTGCGTGTCTGGTTGAGTTATGAATTCTGGCTGGCGGATGAAGCTGCATTGCGGCAGCGATTTTCTCATTTCCTGCAGCAGTGCAATGCCGCGGGCATCAAGGTTATGCCGGTACTTTTTGAAGGCGATGGCGTGGAACCAACCGCGGCGAATATCCGCAATACCCACCCCTTAACCGCGTCCGATGTGCTGTCGCCCGCGGGGCACATTGTCATGAAGCCCGCGCTGTGGCACGGGCCGCTGAAATATCTGGAGTGGTTCATGGAGCATTTCCGCAACCACCGGCAACTTCTGGCAATTGAAGTGCAGAATGAACCGTGGGGCGCGGCACGCCATCGCTTCGCTGAAGCGATGATGCGCCGCGCGGCCAAACATCGCGGAGTGGTGAGATTATCCATTGGCGGAGCCAATATCCACCAGAGCATGGCATTTATTCATGCCGGTGCGGATATTCTGCAAACGCATCCGGATTTTCCTCCATCGGCGGCGGCGGTAAAGCATACACTGCATCGGGTTCTCGCGATGCAGAGAACGCTGAAGAAGCCGATCTGGCTTACGGAATGGCAACGCATTCGCACCGGTGAATCGGGCTGGGGCCATAAGCAACTCACGGGTACCGAATGGGAACCCGATTACGCTTCCATGGCACCGCTGATCCGCAGCCGGCCGGTGGGAAATTTTTTCTGGAGTCTCATGCTCAAGCCGGCCTGGCTGCTGGCCCAGCGGCGCAAAGGCACCCTCAATGGCGTGTTCCATGAAGATGGCGCTGTCTGGAGTCTGGCCGATGCGCGGGCAATTTCCGGCGATATGCATTTTCAAGCCACCGAACGTAAAGCCTGGCCGCACTGGGCCCGAATGATTCCAGAATCAATTGGAATGCCCGTAACCCTGCGGCCGTAAGCGGATCATCTGATGCGCAATCGGCCCCGGGGGGCAAGCCGCCGGTTCTCATGGCATCTGTCCCCTTTACCGGTGGTCCCGGCGGGGCATTGCATGGAGACGAGTACCGGCGACCACCTGGGCAGATCAGCGGCACTTCCTCAACGATGCAACATATTCCATTCGCGACGGCGCTGGGCGCAGCGGCAATGTGCGCCGATTTTCTTTTTCCCCTTGCGGTGCAATACCGTATTGAGTATTTGGGCGATGGGATTGGCGAACAGGTGCACGATGTCCCCCAGGCCGCGCGGAAGACCAAGATAATGCGGGCAGACGCGGCAGGTGCCAAGGCTCGGCTTGCCGCCGTAGCGACCCAGCCGGCAACACCCGCCGCCGATGACACCACAATTGATCCAGTGCCGGCACGGATTTGGATTCTTTGGCATGAGAGACTCCGGGGAGGGCAGTATTAACAGTATTATCAGTGTTATCAGTATTGGGTGTTAATGGTCATGATGGGGGGGGGATTGATTTCGGCATTGACGGACAATACCGCATTGCTGTTCGGGATCTTGATTTGTCATCTGCAATGTATGCACCCCAACTTGCGGCCCGGCGCAATTACTTTTGTGAGCGCCGCGACAACGCGGAGGGTTACCTGCCTGTTAAATTCAGATTCTAAAACTGCTTTTCCGGCCATTCAAAGCGGATGAACAGCCGTTGCTTTGTGATTCCGCGTGGAAACGCCGTTGCATCATGCACAATACGTAATGGCTGAAATCTCATCCAATCTCCACGCTGTTGCGCGAATCGCAGCCGCCGGTACGGGTATAAATTCCGCTGAAACCCGGTCCGCCAGTTTTGCTGCCCTGCCAGACGATTTCGCCGGAATTCGGTCCGTTCTGACCTGTAATCTGCATAAAAAATGTTTTACTGGTGCTGTTGTACCAGACGCTGGAAATACCGGGCGGCTGAAATTCCCACATGCGGTGGCCATTGTAGCTGCAATCAAAGCAGCCGTTGCCGTCAAAGCAGTAGCGGTTGGAATACGCGCAGGTTTGCGGATCAAAATAATCAAAAACCCCGTCCCATACACAATCACCCGTTACCGCGGCGGTGGCATCCGTACAGGCGGTGAAATAGCTGTCGGTGTAGTTGACAATCGCCAGGCTGCTTGGCGCATTGAGGCACGGATTGGTATATGGGGACGAGCCGCAACAGCAGCTCTGCGCCGTTGACTGCAGCACAACACTGCCGGCGGTGCCGGGTGTGCCTTCACCGCCTTTGGCCAGCACCACCTGCCCCGCGGAGTTGAGTTGTAAAAGATTGCCGGACATGTTTCAGCACCCGGAATTCAGGAGTCAGGAGTTAGAAGAATAAGGAAGCTGCGCTTTCAATTTCTGCTGTACCGCAAGGAACATGTTACAGTGGAAGGCGCGTGTTAAAACTGTAACCTGCGATCTGTCACCTGTTACCTGCGTCAGGTGCACGCCGTGGTATTCTGGATTTCTCCGGCATCCCAGAGGCGGAGAATGCCCGCGGCATCCACAAACGCCAGTGCGAAAGCCGGTGATCCGGTCTGCGGCAGCATCGAACCGTTGGGGCGCGGGCGGGCCAGAGGCTGCTGTGTTCCCCAGGTGATCAGGCCATCAATGGACGTTACGGTATATGTCCATGTAGCCGGCGAACTTTGCGTGCCGTCCGCGCCGCCGTCCTTATTAATACGCACGGGGAACAATACCGGGCCGGGTGAATCAAT
>JAJZCT010000243.1 GCA_021828925.1 Planctomycetota bacterium | reverse complement strand
CAAGGGGCACATCCTCAAAAAACTGTGAGGCACTGTAGCCGGGGCATTGTTTGAAAAAAAAGCCCATCGATGGCGAACTTTCGTGCATTGTCAGAGTCCGCCACGCCGGGCGAAAAATGCTCAGTACTTCCACCAGTGCCCGTTGCCGCGGGATCGTGCGACAACGCTGACAGAAATAGTGATCGCGCAGCCACATCTGCTCGGCAACAAAGGTTGTGTCTTCCATGCAAATGTTGCAATATCCCGGATTGCTGAATAAAGCCATGCGTCGCCTCTGTTCCACATAAATCGGCCTTATTCTAGTTGTGAGTTCGGTTTAGGGACAGCACTAAAATAATTCGCTCAAGCGCGTCGGATGATCAATCCGGTGTTTGATCCAGTGTCGCCAACCAACCACCGGGTTATCACCACGGTGCTCTATTAGCAATCGCCGGCCGATTTACGGCGGGGCTTAAGCAGCATTCCCAAAGCGCCCAGGGCCAACAGCACCAGCGTTGCGGGTTCCGGCGTAGCCACTGCTGTTTGCATGGCGTCGGTGGCCATGAATCGCATACTGGTGGACGGCATGGAAGTCATGGTCAGCAAGGGTCCGGCGGCGGGGCCGGATCCCATCACGCTGCTGCCGAAGATATAACTGGTCTGGAACGTGGCGCTGGGGTCAGTGGTATATAGATACATATCAAATTGCAGGCTTAAGGTATTGCTGGAGTTTACCAGACTGGCAATACTGCCCAGATCGAAGGTGTTGTTGGACGTGGCCGCATCCGCCAGAGCCAACGTTCCGTAACCGTTATTAAGCAGCAGCGTATTGTTATTCTCCAGATTGGTGACCTGAATGATCACCGACCCGCTACCCGTGGAGGTCCCCCCTAGAAAACTCATGATGGCATCATGGGAGTTACTTAGGTTGACGTTATTGGTTACGATCGTCAGGGAACTGTGATACTCCGCATTACTGGTGGATGTGCCGGCGGAGATAAATGAAATCTGATTGTAATCCGCGACACTGCTGGCAGGTTGTGAGGTATTGGCTCCTCCGATATTCCAGTTCTGTGCCGCCTGGGGATTGGCCGCCAGGAGACTGGTGGCTTGGGCATTGGTGGGATCCTGCGTTAACAGCGTGGCAACATTCGCACCGGCCGCAGCGGAAATAGCCCGTGAAGCTTGTGCGGCATTGATATAGGATTCGGTATGCAGTTGGGTGCCGCTAACGGTAACGGGGAAATTGGATTGAATACTGGCGCTTTGTCCATTGTAGGTATCAGTCATGCTGGCTTGCGCGTTGATGGCCCCAGCACCGGCACCTTTGGCATACGCATCGGCCAGAGCCGCCGCAGAATTATATACACCGGCACCCCCATTACCCGGCGTGCCACCGACGGCCTGGGCGTAAGAGTTGACATAACCGCCGTTGAGATTGGCGGAGGCTTGGGCATTGGCCATTCCACCGGGCGCGTCACTTGAAGTAGCGGCTGTACCTCCGCCATTGCCGCCTACGGCGTAACCAATAGCCGTCACTGCCGCGCCGGCGAGTGTGCTGCTCGAGGTGGCAGTGGCGCTGGCCCCTCCGCCGGCACCGCTGGCCGCGCCGTTTACACCAAGACCTCCCATACCGGCGATGGAATACGCCGCCACTCCGGAAGCACCCGTGTTATTAGTTCCGTTGGCTATGGAGGTTGCCGCGCCTCCGGCAGAAGCGGTACCCGGTGATGAGGCACCCAGCGTATTAAAGTATCCACCGGTACCACCGGAGGCATAGGCTTCAATGCCCGCGTTGTTCACCGCCCCGCTGGTGATACTGCTGGTCAGCGAAGAATAACCGACTCCCGCTGCCCCGGCGGCACCAGTACGTGATCCTCCTCCGCCTGCGCCGCCCTCGGTAATTTGTATGAGTTCAGAATGTCCGGACGTGGTACCGGTAACAGCGTTAGTTAAACCCGAGCCTGCGCCATTGCCGCCGGTAACAATGCCGCCACCATGGGAAAAGCCTCCGCCGGCACCGCCGATCTGCGCACCTTCCACAAACACATATCCACCGTTGGAACTCGCGGTGACTGTCCCCAGCGAACCACTTCCACCATTGCCGCCAACACCGTTGCCATTGGAACCGGCAAACGTGCCGCCCGAACCACCATAGGAAATGCCGTACACTTGTGCCGTGCCGGTGCCGGCAGCCGTGGCGCTGGCCGAGGCCTGGGAACTACCGCCCATTCCGCCATTGGCCGGCGGCGTGAAGACCGAGTCAAAGAAACCCCCGGCGCCACCGAGAGCCACCGCTGTGGCATAGGCACCATTGGCTCCCGAAGTCGTCGCTGTGGCATGGGTGCTGCTGGCACCGCCATTACCGCCGTTGGCAGCGGATACATTCGAGGGTCCATAACTGGCCGACCCCACACCCCCTTGAGAATAGCCGGTGGCGGTGGCTTTGCCGACGCTATTGCTGGCACTGGAATCGCTTACTGCTGATGCGCCTGTGTTACCGGCATCGATGCCGGCGCTGCCCCCCAACGATACGGTGTAGGAGCCCGCGCTGGGCAAAAAACTGCCCGTGGCTCCATCGGTTGCTGTGGCATGGGCGTAACCGCCTGCGCCCGAATTGTAGCCACCGCCGCCAAAGGCGTTCGCCGTGTGGTTGGCATCGGCCGGTGCGTTGGCAACCGCAATGGCCTGGCCACCGACGGTGCTGCTGCCGGTGCCATTGGCACCACTCACTGTGACGGTATTAGCAACCGTCAAACGCGATGGAGAACCAACAACAATGATTCCCGCAGCCGCCAATATCAGGAACACAGAGCTGGCTTTACGACGTCGAGATGAAGAAAATGCCGGCGCGCACGTATACATGATGACCCCACTAAGTTAGACAGACCTCAGCGTAATCGAATCCGGCACCGAAGGTGCCTGTCAAACGCAATAAACGTTGAGTCCTCTGTCGTCATCGTAGGCCTCTGCCAAGCAAAGGTCAAAAAAAGGCCAAAAAAAATCTTACGGATTTGACCAGACCCATCCTCCACGGGTATAATGTGGTCAGTTGCCGTAAGGCACTATGATGGGGCCAATGGGAAAATTACTAATTCTTAAAGAATGAAACGGCATTTTGCCAGTGGGTCCATCGCTTGCCAGCCCGTGGAATTTGGCCCGGCACACGCCTGCCGGCCTGTCACAGGCTCCAGAGAATCTTAGAGTGGGGACATTCAGATGCGTACATTTCACAGCAACTTCATTGACACCATGACCGATGCGGACTGGACCTATCTTTCTTTTAATTCTTACATTTCCTACCAATACCTGCTGCACTATGTGGCGACGCCGAAGGCGGCATGCACATCACTAAAGTGGTGGTTTGCAGCGTTGGAAGGGTCGGAGCTTTTCACATTTGACGCCCTGCGTAGTTACGAAACGGATCCCAGTCTGACCATTCATGACAGCTTTCATCGAGCCTGTCCGAAAGTGACCGGCTTGGATACGGCGGACCTGAAAAGCATATTGCAATCATCAGATTTTTTCCGCTTTGCGCTGGTGCGCAATCCATACACAAGAATCTTTTCCGCCTGGCAATCTAAAGTTCTGTTGCGCGAACCCTTGCAAGCCGATCTTTTCGGCGACGCCGATTTTCAGCGCCGGGAAATGCAATCCGTTGACGATATTGCACAAAATGTTCAGAGCTTTCTGGAATACCTCCATGCCAAGCAATGGCCCAATATTGCTGATCCCCACTGGGCGACCCAGCGCGACGTTCTGCGCATTGGCAAAGTGCCATACTCCCAAATTGCCAAGGTGGAAGATCCGGAGAGTCTATGGAATAATCTCGCCGACCGTATCGGCCCCTCGGCATTTACCAATCCGGGACGGCAGAAATATAACGAGAGCCTGCTGCCTTATTCGCCGCTATTCTTTACCGATCGCAGCATCCAGCTTATCCGCAAACTTTACGCTGCGGACTTCTTGGAATTTGACTATTCGCTTGTGCCGCCGGCGGGAAATGTCAGCATTGAGCGGGCACACCTGGACACCACACTTAAAGCCGCCGCTATGATCCGTGGACGAAATCGCCGGTTTATGGACGTGCGCCGCGCGTTGGACGTTTCGGACACTCAAGCGACCCGTTTTCGACTGGAGGTTGCCCAACGGGATCAGACCGCGGCAGAGCTTGCGGAGCGACTGGCTGAACGCCAACAGACTGTTTCCCATTTGCAAAAACAGTTATCTGAAAGCACCGGCCATCTGGCGAGGCAGAATGAGGTGGTGGCGGACGGGAAGCAGCGAATCATTGAACTCACTGACATCCTCGCCCGCACCAGACAATCCGCGGCAGCGCTCAACCAGGGTTTGACCAAGCGTGATAACTGCATTTCAACCTTGCAGGCGCAGCTATCGGAAAGCACTGGAAAGCTGGAAGAGCACAAGCAGGTGATCCGTGAACTTAACGCGTCGGTCACCGATGGGAAGCAAAGGCTGCATGAATTTACTGAACTTCTGGCGGAGGCGAAGCAAAATGCGATGACGCTCAATAATGATGTAACCAACCGTAATAATCGCATTTCAACATTGCAAAAGCGGCTATCAGAAAGTACCACAAAACTGTCACAGCACGAAGAGACAATCGCCGAGCTCCATGCCGCGTTAATTAAGGGGCAAATCGAGATCGCGGAGATGATTCGTTGGCGTGAAGGCCGTACGATGCGCGGGCGACTCAAGGCGCTGCGTCAACGGACGCGGCCCATACGCTATTTTTTTATGGGTAAGCCATTGCCCGGCGCACCCATCAAGAACGGTGCGCAGGCCGGCAATTCCCCTGCGCGAAAACCTGTAGCTTTCCTCGAATCGCTAAGAGGACTGCGTAAGAAAACCCGCCCCTTGCGTTACTGGATCATGAGGAAGCCCCTTCCATCCACCGAACTGCCGGGATCCTCATCGCCGGCCCCTGTTCCCGAAACCCCCGCTCCCGCGATGGAAACATCGACGGCCGCGCGGGCTATCCTACCTCCGGATACCACAAACTATGTGAAGGAGTCTCAATGGATGGCCATTGATACGCGCCTTAAAGCCATCGCATTTTATTTGCCCCAGTTTCATCCCATTCACGAAAACGACGTCTGGTGGGGAAAAGGATTTACCGAATGGACCAACGTATCGAAAGCACAGCCCCAGTTTGCGGGGCATTATCAGCCCCATCTGCCGGCGGAACTGGGATTTTATGATCTGCGTATTCTGGATGTCCAAAAGCGGCAGATTGAATTGGCTCGCCAGTATGGGATACAAGGGTTCTGTTACTACTATTATTGGTTTAATGGGCGAAAGCTGCTGGAACGGCCGCTCGAGCAAATGCTCGGTCACCCGGAACTGGATTTTCCATTCTGTATCTGCTGGGCCAATGAATCCTGGTCGCGCCGCTGGGACGGCCTGGAAAATGAGGTTCTTATTCACCAGCAGCACAGTGCCGAAGATGATCTTGCGTTTATTCAGGAAGCTAGTTCGCTTTTTGCGGATTCACGTTACATCCGCGTGGGGAATCGACCGTTGCTGGTTGTTTATCGGCCGTCCCTGTTGCCTGATCCGGCGGCAACCGCACGACGCTGGCGCCAATATTGCCGTGGCCGCGGCATCGGTGAAATAGCTCTCGCCTATACTCAATCCTTTGACCGTGTTGATCCTGCCGCCATCGGGTTTGATTATGCCATTGAATTTCCTCCCAACAATATTGACGCGAAAAGTATCACATCCGACATTCAGCCCTTGAATCCAAACTATGCCGGAACTGTTTACGACTACCCCACCCTGGTCGAAAATTGTCGAAATATGCCCCAGCCAAACTACCCTCTGTTCCGCGGCGTGTGCC
>JAJZCT010000242.1 GCA_021828925.1 Planctomycetota bacterium | reverse complement strand
TCTTCCAGTTGAGGATCTCGACCTTAAAAAATTAGCGCGCATGACGGAACGTTTTTCCGGTGCCGACCTGCGGGCAGTTGTCGAGCGGGCCTCGGAAAAAGCCATTTACGAGGAGATGCGGACAGGCCGACCAGGGAAGGTGACTCAGAAGTGGCTCGCGGACGCTATTAAAGAAATGGGACCATCTACCGCCGAATGGTTGGAGACCGCCCGCAGCTATGCCGCTTACGCCAATCGTGCCGGCCTATATGACGACCTTGTCGCCTTCTTCGAAAAGTGAAATCCATTCCGGAGATTGAGCCACTTAGCAACTGGGGTGGATTCGCGGTCGGTGTAAATACGGGGTACTTTTCCGGCCATAGAGTTGTGTGAAGCTGTACAAAAAAAGCAAATACTTGGATTTGTGCTTGCTTTCCCTTTTTGCTGGTTACTATCATATTCGTATGGTGATTCATCGGTGGTGTTCTTCGCCACGGTATCGGGAGTTGTGATAGTAGTTTTCAAATTTCTCTGGTGCTGGTTGCACGGGCGGCCGGTTTTCCTGTTTTGTGCCACCGCCTTCATTGGACGTGCACCCCAAGGGGTGCCGACTCATGCCCGGGAGCATTATATGCGGTCTCTACGACACGTAGTTTTCATTTTCCTTGCGGCATCGCTGGCGTCTCTGGGCGTGGCTCACTGCCAGGGATCGCCAAAAATGGTTTCCGCGCGGTATGCCGGCGGTATTACAGACAAAACCCCGCTCTATGCGGACGTTAAAAAGGTATCCCCGACCTGCAACAATCACTCCCCTGTGTTCAAGCTGCATATTCCCAATGGAACGCAGGTCTGGAACAACGACCATCCCACGATCCACGACATCTGGAAGAATGGCAATGCCGTTCCATCGCACGACAAAGGGGGATTGAAGAAGGTTAGCGCGAGCAACGATGGTATCCGGTAGAGCTTATTTTACAGCCTTGCCCGCATCATCTATGGCTGCGGCGCGTTAGGCTAAGTATGTCGTGGCCTTGCGTCGACGGGCGGTAGAGTTCACAATCATGATTGTTAATGTGCAGCGCAGGGCTTTCCCTGCAAGCGCGGAGAGGTAATGTCGCAAAACGCAGTTCAAAGTATCTCGGCGGATACACCGCTATTGCAGGAATTTCCACCCCTGCTGCGCAACCGTAATTTTTTTCTATTAATGAGTGGCTATGTTGTTTCCGTCATTGGGGACCGGGTCCATTTTCTCGTGATGCTGGAACTGCTTTGCTACGTGGTACTCAAACGCCACGTGGAATCCGCCCAGCACGCCGCACAGCTTAACTTAGCCATGTTTTTACCGTTTTTACTTCTGGCTCCCCTGGGAGGGGTTCTTTCCGATCGGCTGCCTCGTCGATGGGTCATGATTTCCTGCGATCTGGTCCGCAGCATCATTGTCATTATCGCCCGAACCGTCCTGCTGGTGGCGGCCTATCACAGCTCGCTTTCCGCGCCGGCACTTCTGGTCATGCTCTTTGGATCAGAAATTATTCTCTCCTGCTTTGGCGAAATGTTTTCGCCGGCCCGCGCCGCCATTGTGCCGAATCTGGTACATCCAAAAGAGTTGTTGCAGGCCAATTCTTTTCTTTCGGTTGCCGGGACTATTTCCACACTTTTGGGATTTATCCTCGGCGGATTATTGCTGAAATTCGGCCTCGAAATAGCCATGTACGTGGATGCCGGTACCTACTGCCTGTCGGCGTTAGCGGTATTTTCCATGCGGATGCGTCCCGGTATGGATCGGCCCGAACCGGTGCGCGGAGGCAAACATAACAGTCTGCTGAAGGAATTAAAAACCGCTTTGGGCTATCTCAAAGTCCACAAACATCCGCTTCAGGCTATTTTGCTGGAATTGGCGTTCACTACCGCCAGCGCTGTGATACTTAACTGTATGCCCGCTATTGTTACGGCTCGCTTTGGTCTTTCCAACAGTGATTTCGCCTATTTTCTGGGCGTTGCCGGTATCGGTATGATTGTCGGGGCTGCTCTGGTCAGCCGGGCACGCAATGGAATTCCCAAGGAAATTGGAATTGGCTGGTCAACCGTTGCCATTGGCGTTGGATTATTGATGGCGGCCTGGGCCGCCCATTGGGAAACGTTTCTGGTCTGGCTGACCCTGGCGGCGATGTTCGGGGCCATCATGTTCATCACCGTTGATACCCTGCTGCAGCGCGTGGTGCCGGATTACATCCGCGGGCGAGTCATGGGAGCGCGCGATCTCATTACAACATTCGGATTGCTTGTGCCCACGGTGCCCATCGCGTTCTGGAGAAATGTCGATTCATATATTATGAATATCATTATTGGTACGGGCGTGGTAATCACCATACTGGGGGTGGCCCTGCTAATCATTTACTACCGTCGCCAGCCACTTCCTGTTGGCTCAGCGGTCGCCCGAAGACTGGCTGCGGTTTACATGGAATTATTTCATCGCTGGCGGCGGGGCAATGCGTGCCGCATTCCGGTAACTGGTCCGGCCATCGTTGCGGCTAACCACACTAGTACACTGGATCCACTGGCCGTGGGGATCGGAAGTCGGCGGCGTCTGGTGCAGTTTCTTATCGCCCGTGAAACTTATGAGTTGCCGATACTGAAATATCTTTTTTCCGCCCTGGGCTTTATCCCCATCGATCCCTCTGCGCCGGAAACAGCGGGTATCCAGACGGCAGTGCAGCAATTGAAACAGGGGAATGTCGTGGGGATATTCCCTGAAGGAACCATTGGTGACGGCAACGGGTTGCGTAGCGGGCACAATGGGGCGGCGATACTGGCATTGAGCACCGGCGCTCCGGTCATTCCGGTATATATTACCGGTACACGACGGCACGAGAGCGGTAAAAAAGACTGGCTCCATCCGGCGAAAGTACGGGTGTTCTATGGCGCTCCGCTGATGTTTAACGGTTTGGCTGAGCAACGCGAAAATCCCGCTGTGCTGGCCGACGTCACAGGGCAAATTATGGAGGCGATAGCCAAGCTGAAAGATCGCGCCGATGCAGCACTGGCAGCCTCGGCGATCAAAGGCGAGCGATAATATGCTGGCAGATCGGCGAAAGTTGCGACTTCCACCAACCTGATGGATTCCACCCCTATTGAGTTTCACTAACTGCCGCAGGCGTATATGATTCGCCCGGTTTGGTCCGAGGCGTTTTGGTATGAGCAAAGCAAGAAAGGAACCGCAGTGGTTGCGATTTGGCTCCGGTGAAGGATATTTCGACCGCAGCCATCGGCCTCTGCAATGCCTGATTTTCATTGCTCCGCTACTGATTATTTATCAGATCGGGTCGGTGCTGCACCCCTGGAGTCCGGTGCACAGCCAATCTCACAATATCATCGCCTTTGAACTGATGCTGAATTTCTTCTCGCTGTTTGGAGCTGTGGGAAACTATCTGCCCCCTTTGGCCGTGGCGGCCATTCTGCTGGGCTGGCATGTCGCCCGTAAGGACCCCTTAAAATTTGAGCCGGGGCTTTATGTGGCCATGGGGGCGGAGAGCTTTCTCTGGGCGGTAGCGTTGGTAATTCTATTTGTAGCCGTGGCGCACGGAATCGCCATGCAGGCTCTTACGCATCCCGTGGAACATGTCATGACCAAACTCTCCTGGCAGTCGCAGGTTGTCTTGTCCATTGGGGCGGGCATATATGAAGAGCTGCTGTTTCGCCTGGTTTTACTCACGGTGTTAAATATCATTCTCGTGGACTTGTTCGGCCTTTCCGTGGCCAAGGCCATTCCGGTCATTATTGTTGCCTCCGCAGTATTATTTTCGCTCTACCATTTTTTAGGCAATGAGCAGCCGACATGGGGGGCCTTTGTCATCCGAACCATCGCCGGTATCTATTTTGCCGGGATTTTTATTTTCCGCGGCTTCGGCATCGATGTCGCCACACACGCCGGCTATGATCTGATGGTCGTCGGCCTCGACATCATGTCCCACCACCACGGATGACGTGTAGCTGCGCCGAAGAAGTGGCGGGGCAGCAAAAAAGCCAGTCAAATACTGGACTAATTGCGACGGGCCAAAACCCACTGCCTCACCAAACCAAATTCCACGCCCAACTTGACGCTGCCGCATCGAGCTAAGTACACGCCGCGATCACACGCCCAATGCCCCCACGAAAGACGCGCGTTAGCGTCGTGGTTCGATGCGCAACGCGGTCCCGGAAAGAGCCTGTACCTCCATGCGGCATGTTTGGTATCCAATTCACCCACGGCCCGTCCCAACGCGGAAGCGTCACCGTTCGATGCGACACGCAATAACGGAAAATATCTGCAGTTACGATTCAGAAAGCGAGATCGCCGAGCCGGGCGGCAAAAAATATGGCCGTCAAGGCGGACAACAAGGCCAGCATCCACAGCAATGCGGAGAGGTGAAACTTTTTAACGCTCTGCATGGGATGCCAAAGTACGGAAGATGGAGCATCAGCGGGGATTTCCGTCGCCGCAGGCCATGGACATGGCACAATCTGTCCCGTTGCCGGGAAGTATTCATTGGGCAGGCGCGGGGCATTGATACCGCCGATCAGAGTTTTGCGTTGTTGCGCCGTGCGCGCCGCCACCTGCCAGACGGCGGCGGAAAAAGCGTGACCACTTCGTGGCAGTGCCACACCATACCGTCCCGGCGCAATTTGAGGCAATGGAATGGTCAAAAGTTTTCCGTGTGGTTGTATTACCGTGGCGTTTACGCGAAGGTGATTGAGGAAGTTCCCCGGGCTAGCTGCACGCACCGCGAGAAACCAGCGACCATTTCTGCGATGAGCGGTGATATGAAAATCCGGATTGCCAAACGGCGATTGGACCCGGTTAAGCACGGAGGTGTAGAGACTACGTGCCGCCGCGGAATTGTCGGAAAAGCAGATTGCTCCAACGCTGCCTAAACCTCGCCGCCAAACTGCCGCCAACGGGTATCGCCCGCCCTGCGCCACAAGCGTGGCCCGCTGCTTAAGGTAAACGCGGTCCCACAAATTGCTACGGCCCTGAAGGCCAAACACCCGCGATTTCCATCCGATCTCTACCCTGTTGGGTGTCCCCTGAAGTTTCCGTTGGATGACAGAGCGCAAAACGCGGCCCCATTGGCTCAATCGCTGCATGGCAAGCCGCGTCGCCCCGGTTGCCGCAATCAATTCTCTTGTTGCACTGCTGCTGCGGCCCGGAGCAACCACGGCGAATTCTACGGCGTCGCGTTGCAATAATCGTTTCCACGCCGGTAGATTTAAGTGCGGGATGCGACCGTCGGTAACGACCATCAGAAGCGCCTTTTTTGTCAGCAAGTTGCGCAGAAGCGGCAATGCCGAATTCGGGCGCGTCGGGCCGTTGGGAACAATTTTCGCCAGCAGCTTCGGCAACAGCGGGCGCACGGTCTGCACGTCGCCCTTGATCAGCGTTCGAGTCTGGCCGGAGAATAACAGGACGGTGATGTGATCCTTGGGTCTAAGTAGCTGCACCGCGGAGCAAACTCCATGCGCCGCCAGCGCGAATCGTGTTACGCCGGAACTCGTGGCATTGCCTAGCGATCCACTTACGTCCATCAAAAATAGGATATGCAGTGGTCGTGGATGGGGAGGCACGCAGGATAGCGGCGATAGTTCCTCAAGAAGTGATGGCGTGTCACGCACCCCTAATGGTAAGCCGTAGCCTCCGGGGCCAAAAGCATTGCGGGTACCCCCGAGCAACAGGCCGCCGCCGATGTCGGTAACGTAAACCGATAAGCGTCTTTGTGCCTGCGGCGATAAATCCTTGATCGGAACATTATCCAGTACCACCGCCTGAAAACGCTCAAGCATGGTCAGGGAAACAGGGAATTGCGCCGGCGGCAACGTCCGTGAA
>JAJZCT010000241.1 GCA_021828925.1 Planctomycetota bacterium | reverse complement strand
TCACGGATCTCCCACCACCACGCTTTCGAGAATCGCATCGTAAAGCGATTGCCCATTGGCCAGAGATCGATGAATAAAATCAATGAGAATAATGGCGTTGCGCGTCACAATGCCAGCCAGTGCGATCATGCCGATCATCGCGGTGGCGGTAAAAAATACGGAAGCGCGGTACCCGCCGACTTGATGGGCGGTCAGCACATTCAATATCCAGAACCCCGGCATGACGCCGGGGATTGTCAGGGGGATGGCCAGCATAATCACCAGCGGCAAGAGGAACGAACCCGTTTGCGCGATGAGCAGCACGTAAATTCCGATCATCGCCGCGCCAAATGCCAAGCCTAAATCGCGGAAAACATGAATGGTAACGCGCCATTCGCCTTCCCCGGCAAAATTAACGTGCAGGCCGGGAGGCAGTTGCCAGGCGATTCCTGATCCGTCATGAAAAAAGGAGCGACCAGAAAGCGGCCGCGGTTTGACTTCATGAATCCAGCCCTCGCCGACGGAAGACATTGCCGCAATTTTCGGCGTCCGACCATCCGGCACGCGATCCGCCTCAACATCCAATATGGCGTTTACCGGCGGTCGGCCCGCGGTATCCGCATACACATAGACAATGCGGCGGAGATCTTTATGGTAAATGGCCTCACCCCGGAGCGTGCGCTTCCAATGCCCTATTTCCGCCAGTGGTACCAATACGCCCCCGGTGCCGCGCACAAATATGCTGGATAATTCCGCCCGGTTGGAACGCCGGGATATTGGCAAGCGGAGAATGATATTTAGGGGCTGTCGCTGGCGGGGGGCGTGAATCGTGCCGGCAACAGTGCCGCCTAACGCCAGTGCCAGCGTATGGGAGATTTCACTGGTGGTCACACCGCTGAGAGCCGCCTTACGTTTATCGGTGACGAACACCATTTGGGTTTGCTGCGCCTGCACCGAGTCATCCACATCGACGACATCCGGCTCCAGCAAAAGACGATGGCGTAACGTGCGGGCTGCCAACTGCATCTGATGGTAACTGGTGGTGGGAGATCCGTGAATTTCTCCGACGATCGTATCGAGCACCGGCGGCCCGGGCGGAGCTTCCACAATCTGAATGCGAACACCATATTTATGAGCAATGGCCGTGAGGCTGTGGCGGATACGCAGGGCAATTTCGTGAGTTTGCATGGCCCGCTGCTGCTTGCCGGCCAGATCAATGGCGATCTGGGCGTCGTTGAGTTGATTGCGAATAAAATAGTGCCGCACCAGACCGTTAAAATCCATCGGGGCCGCGACCCCGACATAACTGGTAATGTCCACTACTTCATGCAGTCGCTCCAGCCGATGCACCAGTGCCCGCGTGGCGGCGTCGGTTTCCTGCACCGTGGTGCCGCGCGGCGCGTGGATAACAATTAACAGATTACTCTGATCACTGAACGGCAGCATTTTCAGCGGCACCATTCGCATGGCCGGTAAGGCGATCGCGGCGACGGTAATGCCCGCAACCGCCAGAAGAAATCCCCACCGCGCCGCGCGATATTCCAGCATGGAACCCAGAGTTTTGGAAAATACACGATATCGCATGGTTCGCTGAATGGCGGGCACAGCGTGCGGATCCGCTGATTCCTCGCGGGCCAGCAATTCCGTTTCACGATGCTTGTTTTTCAGCATGTGATACGCCATCCAAGGCGTGATGGTAAACGCCACGAGCATCGACATCAGCATGGCCACCGGCACATTAAATGCCATCGGCCGCATGTAAGGCCCCATCATTCCCGTGATAAAAAACATTGGAATAAAGGAAAGAATGACCGCCAGCGTCGCGACAATCAGCGGGCCAAGAACTTCAGAGATGGCCTTTAATGCGATAAGGCGCGTGGCCTTGCCTTCCAAGGCAAAATGTCGGCTGATATTTTCCACATCAACGATTGGGTCATCTACCAGCAATCCCAGGGAAAGAATCAGTGCGAAAAGCGTCACCCGATTAATGGTAAATCCCAGCATCAGGTTGCAAGCCAAGGTAAGTCCGAACACCACCGGAATGGCCACGGCCACGACGATGGATTCCCGCCATCCCAGCCCAATGGTCAAAAGCACAATGACAATCACGATCGCTACCAGCAGGCCGTCCACCAGTCCGTTGACTTTGGCATTTGCCGAAAGGCCGCTGTTTCGCGTAACGATCATGTTGATATCGGATGGTAACATCACCCCGGCCAGTACCCGCGCGCGGTGGATAACATCCGCCGCTACCGTCACGGCATTGCTGCCAGCCTTTTTGGCGATCGCCACGGTAACCGCGGGCGACGCGCTGCGGACCAGCCGTGAGGATTCTCCGGCCAGCAGGGTGCCAGGAAAATCATGGTCCTCATGAACGTTGGCAGCCGGTCCCCATGTATGCCAGACATACGAATGCACTTCGGCGGGGCCATCCACAATTTTTGCGACATTGCTCAAATACACCGGCTGCTGGTGCCATACGGACACCACCAGGTGCCCCAATTGTCGGGCATTGGCCAACGCCGTTCCGGCCAGCACATGAATTTCATTGTTGTTCCGCTGGTAACTGCCCGCGGTCATCGTGACATCCGCCGCCTGAATATCACGATCTATCTCCAGGGGAGTAATGTTGTAGGCGTGCATTTTTGACGGGCTTAGGTAGGCATAGACCACGCGCGGTCGGCCACCGATTACATACGCGCGTGACACATTTGGTGCCGCGGCAAGGCGGGCGGCCAACTCTTCCGCGGTTTGCCTTAGAGCTACCGCGGTGGCGGTTTTACTGGTCAGCGTAAGAGTAACAATCGGAACATCGTTAATGGTTTCCGGCTTGATGACCCAACCGGTTACGCCGGCCGGTACGCGATTAAGATGCTGCTTGATTTTCCGAAATACCTTCACCACGCTGCGTTCCACGTCCTGCCCGACAAAAAATCGGGCGGTGACCATGGACTGATCGCGCCGGCTGGTGGAATATACATATTCAACGCCGTGAATCTGATACAGCAGTTTTTCCAGCGGAGTGGTCACCAATTGTTCCACACTTTTGGCGCTGTGCCCCGGAAAATTGACATATATATCGACCATGGGAACGATAATCTGCGGATCTTTTTCACGGGGGGTAATCAGCAGCGACGCGGCACCCAGAAGCACGGCCAGTAGAATCAGCACAAGTGATAGTCTGGAATGCAGGAAAATTTTAACGACGCGCTCTATGAGGCTAAGTTCACCAGCGCGGGCGTCCGGTGGAGTGCTCATGGGTTGATCTCCCCGGCAGACTGGGGGCGGGGCGCTTGGATATTGGACTTTATCAATCCAGTGGATTTAACCGCCACACGGTCTCCTGGTGCCAGGCCGGAAAGAATTTCCCTCATGGACCCAATATGCCGCCCGGGTTGAATCGTTTGACGCACCAGTCGCCCATGGATAATTAAATTTACCAGATCGAGTTGGCCAATATGCTCAATGGCGGCCTGGGGTGCCACCAAAACCTTATGCGAACCGGTAGGAATATTTAGATTGCCATACATTCCCGGCCACACACCGGGAGGAAACTTGGCGGTAGCTTTCACAATAAAACTGCGGCTTTGCGCATTGACACGCGGCGCAATCTGCCGAATGTGTGCTTGCACGGTGGTGTGGAACCCTTCCAATTGCACGGTCATCGATTGCCCCAGGTGCAGCAGAGAGGCCAGAGATTCCCGTACCACCGCCGCCAACTGTAGTTTATGTGGATCATAAAGTTTGGCCAGCATCTGACCGGGCATGACGGTATCGCCCACGTTGACATATTTTTGCATCACGATTCCGTTGATAGGCGAGCGGATGGTGGTGTATCCCAGGACGGCGTGTGCCGCCTGCATTTCCGCCAATGCATGTGCCAGATTCGCCTGATCCGAAGCCACTGCGGTATTTGCCACATCCATGGTTGCCGTGGTGACATCGCCGGTGGTAAGCAGGGTGTTGTCCCGCTTCTGGTCAATCATCGCCTGACGTAGTTGTGCTTTAGCCAACAACACCGCAGCCGCGGTCTGCGCCAACTGAGCCTTGAGCTGCGCCGAATCCAGGCGCACAAGCACTTGCCCTTTTTGCACCTTGCCACCGGCGATCAAGCGGCTGAAAACAATTCGCCCGACGATTCGCGGTGTCAGCAGCACCGGTGCGATCGGAGTGATGGTGCCCACCGCGCGGAGATTCTCCGAAATGGATTGGACTGCTACGATCGCCGTCGCACCCTTGAACGGCTTGGCGGTTCGCACCGGTAGAGACCCTGGTGAGATTTTCGCTTTAAGCGCCCCCGTGCTCCACAGCAGCAGCGCCACCACTAGAAGTATGGCCAGAAGCACCCCGGCGATTCGGCCAGTAATACGGGCAACAGTTTTTAATTGGAGCCGGCGTTTCGCCATGATCCACGCTCCTGATTGGCTAACCTGAAATCCAAACCGCGATAGTCGCGGCGTTTTACGCTTGATTAGTATGCGTCAAGCCGCATCGTCCCACAATCTTTTCTGCGGGGCAGAACCCCGTAAACGCGGATTGAATGAGATTCAGGCCGACAAAAGCCGCCAGAATCAACCACCACTGGCTGACCCAAACGGCAAGGGCTACGCTAATGAGCACCATCGTACCCGCTATGATACGCACACCACGTTCAATCGTCATGGGACACCTCAATAAATTTTCGCCACAAAAAACATTGCTACAGGGGTCGAAGTAACCCCGGGCAGCTAGCCGTCTATCCACGCTCGACAAAGTTCGTGGACTTCGTTGAAGCGTCAAATCCGTATCGGCATTGAAGATGCTTAAAACGGCGGCATATTCAACGGTGCAGTTTGTACGCTGCAACTTCCTATATATTCTTATATTCTTATTTAGTGATAAAGTCAAATGGTGATGTAGTATCCAAAAAAAAGTCCCGCAGGGTTCTGCCTGCGGGACGGGGTTGTTACCCTGCATGATGAGGGTGTGAGCCGTTTAGAAGGAGATCGGGACTTTGGCGCTATGGCTCAGCGAATGAGTGCGGCAATAGACCGCTGCGCCCCTCAGGCTCATGCAGTTAAAACGTATTATTACCGGCCTGGCGGTGGGCCACGGCGACCACCACGACCCGGGCGGCCTTTCTGCAACGTAATAGTGCCGGCATCAGCGGTTGCACCCGAAGCCACTGGAACAGGCTTCTGGACCCGGCCAAAGCCAACGCCACGGTCAAATACGAAAATACGATATTTGCCGATCGGGGCGTTATTGACTGTAAATGTGCCATCATCGGCGGTTTTGGTGAGACCCCGAACCATGGTTCGCTTAATCCAAACCGTCTGTCCCGGTTGCACCTGATTAGGCTTCATACGACCGCGCTGGCGCGGGCCGTTATTTTGAATCAGCATGACATTCACCATGGCTCCGCTGACGGGATTTCCATTAGCGTCCACCACTTTTCCGGTTAAGGTTCCGGTTTGATCCGTGCTCGCGGTAACCTGTGCCTGAGCCGCCTGCGGTATGATTGGGGCAACGGCACCAACCAGTAAAACCGCCAGTAAAGCTACCATAAACTTACGCATAAAAAACCCCTTGTTAATTGGAAGGCACCGCCTGCGGACCATCGGACCATCCGATGTAATCCCCTAACGGTCGCCTACGCCCAGCCAAACGCGCGTGGGGGGAGAAAGTTACAGGGGAATTAAAAATTGTCTCGATGAATAGCTCACTACCGCTTGGATAGAACGCTTACTCTGGCTGTTGGGCCATGGCGGCGGGGTCGTAGCGTTGTGCTATGGGCATGCGACGCCCGTAGCCAAAAGCGCGGGATGTTACTTTTAACCCCGGCGGCATTTGCTTACGTTTATATTCGTTGATGTCCACCAGGCGCGCCAC
>JAJZCT010000240.1 GCA_021828925.1 Planctomycetota bacterium | reverse complement strand
CAAGACAGAGATACGCTATTGCGATCCATTCATTGTTTTGATTGGTCCAACGAGCCGCCAGGTTGGTGGAAGCGATTTTGCAACCAGCGGCAGGGGCTATTGCACCCCGGCCAGCGGAACCAATACTTTTACCAGATCACTCATGGTGTATTGGCGGTCAAGTACCAGTGGCAGCAGAACACCATGATTGTGGGACGAATCGATAATTAACATATTCTTACCCAGCAAACCAAAGCCGCTGTCCTGCATCTGATGGCCGCAGATAAACACATCGGCCCACCAAAGCTTGCTCAGCGCAGCCAAGGTTTGCTCACTTTGAGACCGGCCCCAGAGCATCTTGTAGACCGAACCATTTCGCTGGTAATCCGCATCGGTCAGGGTGCGTCGTACAATACCGGCGTCAAACGAGGGCAAATCGAGATCGCCAGGAAGGGAATGGCTTAAAAATATACCGCTGATGGTTATGCCCGCCAAAGGCATGCTATGGACAAATTCGCGAAAAGCCGCCGAAACTTCGGCCGCTTTGCTGCCATAAAAAACACTAAATCCACGATTAAAGCGGTCAGTAAGGTCGTAACCGTCCTTCATGATCGGGATTGCCTGAATCTGAGCCAAATCATGGTTGGCTAAGAGAAAATGCACCCGCCCCGGATACTGGAAGGCCCAGTCGATGGCATCGAGGAGCATTTGAATGCTGTTATCTTCCCCGTCCGGACCTAAAGCCCCGCCGTGGATGAGTTCCTGCAGAATCACATGGCGTTCGGGAAAATGATCGAGGGCGGCAAACGTTTTGATTTTCTCATAATTCCGCCAGTGGTTGTGCAGATCTCCCGCGATAATGAGTTCACCGGATGCCGGAAAATGCAGCATGTGGCCGCTGCGCAAAGAATCTTCACGATTCAAAGCCGCACCCTGGCGGAGATAATCAATGGTTTGACGGGCGGACATAGGCTCCTTCAGATCTTTCCGATCATCGCATCGTTATTGGGCACATCATCGGCCACGCAGCAGGCACGCCCTAAAATGCGTGCCATGCTACTAAGCATCGGCCAAATAGTGGCCAATAATTGAATCCAAAAGGGATAATAACCAGATTTACCAAAGGATTCAGGTTACCGTATCGGCATCCGCCGCCGAGGCCGTGCCCGGTGGATTTCCATCTGCAGCCTCGGTTATCTGACTATCACGTGCGGCGTTGGCACGTTGCAGGTAAACCGCCGAACTTACGCTCAGTACCAACTGCAATCGCGCATGGACTTCTTCCATACTCGGCGGACGATCCGACGGGCGATTTTCAACGCACTCAAGTATCAATCGAGATAATTGTGCCGGGATGCGCGGATTAATTTCATGGGGCGGAATAAGTGTGCGCGAGTCAACGCCACTGGCACCAGCCTTTTTCTTGGGAATAACCGTAGGCACATGGCGATCTGTGACACACCAGTACAGGCTGGCACCAAAATTAAAAATATCGGTTGCGGGAGTCAGCGGTCCAAGAGCGACCTGCTCCGGGGCAATGTAATCAGGGGTTCCCTGAATCCGGCTTTTTACCGTGCCGATGGCGCAACTCTGGCCGAAATCGATGATTTTGCAATCATTATTCTGGTTGATCATGATATTATTGGGCTTGATGTCGGCATGAACGTAACCCATTTTGTGCATGGCCGAAAGCCCCTCGGCCACACGGCAGGAAATTTCAAGCAGGGACTTCAGGCTTGCGGGGCGTTCGGTATCCAGGGATACGCCATCAAAAAGATCCATCAACAGATGCAATTCGGTGGTGGAGAGGAATTTCCGGCGGCGAATCAGGCGGTGACTTTTTCGCAAAACCGGATGCGTAAAATGACTGCTGATCGCATATTCCTGCTCGGCCTGTTCCAGAAATCGATCATCTTCCGGGCTGCGGCGCAGGACCCGCTTAAGCGCGTAGACCTGCCGCGTGCGGATTTCACAAACCGCATATATTGTGCTTCTGGCCCCGTACCCCAAACAGGTCAGGACTTCAAAATCAGGAATTTCGGGCAGTACTTCCATCACCCAAATTGAGCCTTATCACAGAGTTCCTTCGTATTGGCTGGACAACCCGCATCCGCCTGTTGGCCGCAGCAACAATTGTAGCCGCTGCTCCCCGCTAAGCGATTAATATATTATTCGCTTTGTCCATGTATTGCCAGCCTGAACAGAAATGAGCGGTATTACAAAAGGAGTCATCGCCGCAACAGACGATGAAACTCGCGACCAAACGCGCGCTGGCGCGCGGTGGCTTGACCACGAATCTCCCATTGCAGTTTGACGCAGGAATTTGGAATATTCAACTTTCGCTCCAAGGCTTGAACAAGTGAAACCGTGGAACGAATCTGGCTGGCGGAATAATCCTTACGGTTGATATCACCGATGATACATACACCCACGGCATTGGCATAAACAGAATAATGATGGGGTTTTAAATAAGGCCAGGAAAAATAAGGCGTTGTAGATAATTGATCCTGCCATGCCAAGCCTCGTTGGACGTATCCATCGGGGTTACCAAGTCCATTTCGGGAGTTATCCACCACAAAATGAAAATCAGCCCCTTGCGTCATGTAACCCGCGTTTCGGGGTGCAATCATTCCTCCTATATCTTTGCCCTCCGAGAGTTCGGTTGAATTACCGGACAGACTCCCGGACTGATAGACGATGATATAGTTCCAGCGACCTTTTCGCAATGGGGCGGACGCACGGATAACGGAATTCCAATTTTGTGTGTTGTTGGACAGATTCATCATGTAGGGACCGGCGCTGGTGATGGGCTGCCCCTCCAGCAACAGGAGGATGCCCGCCGTTAACGCCAAGGTCGCCACCAGGGAAGACAGGACAGTAAATACACGGCGATGATTCACCGCTGTGTGGGCCTTTCGGGAAGAAGTTTTTGAGTTTGAACTCGTCATTACACAAAACCCAGTCAACTTACTGTGTATCGGCCCATAATTCAGTGAAACTTGAGAAATATCACAAATTTCATGATTGTTATAAGATTACAGTTTATTGTCGAAAATGCAATCAAACGCCGATATAAAGCGCGGTGAACGTACCGCCACCATCGCAAGGGCGATGGATTGTGGTTGCTGGCACTGGTGCCTGTGGCATTTGCCAGCCTATAATACCTGATGTTGACGGTACATTTTGCCGGCGATAAACGCGCAAGTGTGCTCGGCTGCGGGCCAATCGGATCAGAACGACCGATTCTCACCGCAGTCGCCCTTCGGCTGTCCTGCGAAGACATACTTGCCATGCTGCAAGCCAGTTTTTTTAGGAGATCGATATTATGAGCACGGAACACCTGATTAGACGATCTCGGTGGGTGAGCCTTGTTGCCACAGTCCTCGGTGGGGCCAGTTTCATCGGGGGTGTGGTAATGCTGGCCGCCGCTTCGCACGGCATTCAGCCAAACACCACTACTTCGCAGGGCATGTTGGCCATGACGCCGGGCATTGCCCTGCTGGGCGTGGGCGTTTTGATTCTAACCATGGTGGCGATGATCTATATGACCATGAGCCTGAAAATTCAATCCATGAAGGATGACCATTGGCAATATGAGCAATTGCGCGGGGCTCTGGAAACACACCGGCAACTTCTGGAGGCTATTCGTGACAGCGCGGCACTTTCGGATTCCGCCAAGCAGATCGCATATCGGCACAAAGATCGCGAAGCGTTGCGCCATGCCATCCGTGAGGATATTGATAAAAACGATTACGACGGAGCCTATTGGCTGGCGGCGGAAATGGAACGGCGATTTGGTAATCGCCAGGAAGCGGCACAGTTCCGGGAAATGGTTGAAACCGCCCGGAAAGGATTTATTGAACGCGAAGTTCACGAGGCTCTGGAGCATTTTGACCAGTTGCTCAAGAAATACGACTGGCCCGCGGCGGTACGGGAAATGGAGCAGCTCACGCGCACATTCACGGGTCATGCGGATGTGCAGCGTTTGTCGGAGCGCATTCAGGCCGCCAAGGAAAATCATAAACGCGCCTTATTGAAAGAATGGAAGGACGCGGTAACCAAGGAGGATGTGGATCGCAGCGTGGAACTGCTCAAGCAGTTGGATCAATATCTCACGCCGGGCGAAGGTGAAGGCTTCAAGGAAATTGCCCGCGATGTATTTAAAAAGCAGTTGCAGCAGCTTGGCGTGCAATTCGCATTGCAATGCAACGACAAGAACTGGGGGGAAGCGATCCGCATTGGTGAGCAGATTACCGACCAGTTCCCAAACACGCGCATTGCCGCGGAAGTGCGGGAAGTTATGCCTTCACTGCGCGAAAAATTCAATCAACCGGTAGGCGCGATTTAGCGGCTGCGTTATGTTGATGCGATGAAAATACTTTTTCTTGGCTCCGGCGCGTTTGGTTTGCCCACGCTCAAAACGCTGATTCAATCCGGTCATCAGGTGGCTATGGTCATCACGCAACCCGATAAGCCCGCCGGACGCGGACGCCACAGCACGGCCACCCCGGTTGCGGCTTACGCCGCCGAGATTGGTCTGCCGGTGTTAAAAACCGCCAACCTCAACGTACCGGAAATTATCGCGGGACTGCAGGCCGTGGCCCCGGAATTGTTGGTGGTGATCGCGTTTGGCCAGAAGATTGCCGATCATGTTCTGCGATTAGCTCCGCATGGCGGCATTAATCTGCATGCGTCCCTGCTGCCGGCATTCCGTGGAGCCGCACCGATTCAACGGGCGATCCTCTCCGGGGATCATACCACCGGTGTGTCGGTGATTCGCGTAACAAACGTGATGGATGGAGGCGAAATACTTGGGCAAATCCCGACTCCCATCGGAGACTCGGAAACCGCCGGGGAACTGCATGATCGGCTGGCGGAGCTTGGAGCACCACTGATGCGGCAGGTTATTGAGCAATTGGCAGACGAAACGGTACGCGCGGTGATACAGGATGCCACGCGGATTTCACAAGCCCCAAAATTATCGAAAGACATGGCCCATGTGGATTTTGCGCAGCGCGCCCGGCAGGTATCCTGCCGGATTCGCGGCCTTTCCCCATGGCCCGGCTGCCACGCCGAGTTGCTGACGCCCGATGGCGAAATTCGCGCCAAGGTATCGTTGCTTAAATGCCGGGAAGCTTCGACCGCTGATCATGGCGCGGATCCCGGAGAAGTTTTGCCGGAATTTCATATCGCCTGTGGCAGCGGCGCAATTGAGATTTTATCGCTTCAGCCCATTGGCAAACGCCCTATGGATATGCGATCATTAGTTAACGGCTACGGCATTAAACCGGGCTGGCGTCTGCTGAGCCGCCCGCCACAGCCGGAAGGGAAGGCATGATGGACAAGAAACAGAAAAAAACGTCGGTGCGGCAGGACACGCTTGAGGCCTTGAAAAACCTTGAGAATGCCGAGCCGCCATTAAAACCCGCGATCGAAGACCCGCGCAGCGCAACGGGCTTTGTCGCGATGCTGGCGCAGGGGAATAATCAACCGGATATTTTCTCCCCCCTGGGGTCGGTGCTGGAAGCGGATATGAAAGCTTCGCGGGGAAACATACCGCCGCCGCGTCCGCAACCCATTCCGCGGCCGCAGCCCCGCAAAGATATAACCGCGGAAATCCCGGAGGCAAAAATCGTGGATGTCCCCGGCGACGCTCAATCCAGTACATCGCCCGAACGAAAACCACGGCGGCCCAACGCTCAAAACGCCAACGATTGGCATCGTTGGGCCATACCGCTGATGCTGGTGACGGGAAGCTTCCTGGTGCTGATTGGGTTCTGGGCCGTAGCTTCTTTGGCCGGAATACCGAATGTTTTGATTCCGCATAACCATTACGGAAGCCGCTATCACGCGGCAATTTCTCTGGCATGGAAAATGATTGTTGCCCTGCCCATTGGTG
>JAJZCT010000239.1 GCA_021828925.1 Planctomycetota bacterium | reverse complement strand
ATCGGGTTGGAGCGGTTCATCAGTGAAAAAATACCCATCCTGGAAAATATGGGCATACCCGTCATTGTCAATGTTCCCGGCTGGTGCGTGGAAGATTACGCCGATGTTGCAGAGCGCCTGGATCAGGAATTGCCGGTCGTGCAGGGTATTGAACTGAATGTGAGTTGTCCCAATGTAAAAAACGGCCTGAGTTTTGGAACCGATCCGGTGCGTTTGGCGGAACTGGTAGCCGCCGTGCGCAAACGGGTGAAGCGCACAACCCTGATTGTCAAACTTTCCCCGAATGTGGCCGATGTGGCCGTCACCGCCCGCGCCGCTGTAGAGGCCGGTGCGGATTGCTTGTCGCTGATCAACACCTTCACGGCGATGGTTATCGATATTGAAAAAGGCCAGCCCATGCTGGCTAACGGCACCGGCGGGTTAAGTGGTCCGGCGATAAAACCTATTGCGGTGTTTATGGTACATCGCGTTTATACGCAGGTGGCCAAAGCTCACGCGATCCCGATCATCGGCATGGGCGGCATTCAAACCTGGCAGGATGCGGTGGAATTTCTGCTGGCGGGTGCTACAGGCCTGGCAGTGGGAACGGCCCTGTTTATCGATCCCGCGATCCCCAATAAGATTTGTGACGGCCTGCGGGATTATCTGCGGCGCAAAGGTCACAACAGGGTGCAGGACATTATCGGGACATTGCGGATATAGGATTCCATCCGCGTGATCCGCGGTTCAGTCCTGATGCGTTCCAGTCAAACACATTGAGAGTAGTTGTAAATGATCATCCTATTTCTTCGGATTTTTCAACACATTGACATACGTCATGCGCAAATCCGTCAGCGCTGCCAGCAAGGTCCGCTGCTCCGCGGAAGTTAAATTACCTTTGGTCTTATCTTCCAGAACCGCCAGCGAATCGATAAAAAATCGGGCCAGTCCGATGTCGATTTTTTTCTGGCCGCCGGGTTGAGGTATGGCACCCATCGCCATGAGAGCCTGCGCGGCAAACTGTTCCACAATCATCTCGAAACTCGGGGTGATGGTGGGTGTGGAAGCACTTGGCACGGTATCCGCGGGGGGCGGTTCGGTTTTATCTCCGACTTTGGCGGCAAGCTTTTCCTTTTCAGCCTGGGCCTGATTTTTCCAATCCGCATCCACATGCAGTTCCGGATTGGGGTCACTATTTTCTGCTTTATCCATTCGTGTATCCTCGCAACTTCCAGATATTCTGGCCTGGTGGGAGATGATTTTCAACTAATTTCGGAAAACACCTTAGGCGGATGCTCCAGTGTCTGCACCACGGGACATGTGGCGATTGCCGCCTTCACTCGATCATGAAGCTCCGGCGGCAATTGGCTAAGCACATTTTTCAGCACCACGTGCATATCACCGAGCCGCGACGGGTTAGTAAGATAGTGCTTGTCCACCGTGGCTTCTACGCCGGTCAACGGGTGACCATGCTTACTGGCGCTAATCAGGGCCAGCATCATTTCGCACGCCGCCGCAGCAATGGGGACTAAATCCGTGGGGCCTGGCCCCGTATCGCCCCCGCCGCTTTTAGGCGGTAAATCCAGGCGCAATTTCCATGGACCTCCATCAATATCAATCGCAAATGGTCCGGTCTGCTTGAGTGTAAAAGCAGTCATGTTAAAACCCTTTTTCCAAGTCGCCAAAACGCTTCAGAGAATATCAGGTAGCGTAACTATGTAAGCCTACGTAGAAAAAGTTTACGCCGATCCAGTTAAACATCATGACCGCAAAGCCGACAACAGAGAGCCACGCGGTCCAATCCGGGCGATATTTGGGCGTGACAAAACGCAAATGCACAATGATTAAATACACCAACCAGGTGACCAGCGCAAAGGTTTCCTTGGGGTCCCATTCCCATGGCCGCCCCCAACTGAAGTCAGCCCAGACGGCTCCAAAAATAATGCCGGAACCCAGGAACCAGAAGCCCATCTGCAAAATGACAATATTGGCGGCATCCAGTTGCAGCAGGAATTTATTGCGCCGCACCGCCAAATCCGCAATAGCCGCGGGCGTGGAGGCGTCTGTCGGGCGCGTTTCTGAAAACCCACCCATGTGGCCTGCCACCAGCGAGGAACCGATACCACTGGCCATCGCGATCGCGCCGCCACCGGTTCCCGTGCCGGGGCCGTTGCCGGGATTCATGCGGTAATACAACTTCACCAGCAAATACAGCACGCCCAGACAGAAACTCGCGGCGATGAGCGCGTAACTGCTGATAACGGTATTAACGTGAATATAAAGCCAATAGGTATTCAGAACGCCATCCACGCGGCCGATGTTGGCACCAATATTCGCGCCAAGTACAAACGGCACCACAAAGCAGGCGGTCATGGCCAGAAAGCCGACAAAACTCATGGCCAAACCAAAAAGATTGTTCTTCTTCCAATATTCTAAAATTAGACCGATCACGCAGCCCACAAACGCCGACCCCAAGACACTTTCAAATTCATTTTGGATCGGAATGCGTCCCGCCAGCCACCAGCGCACGCCCATAAATAATGCATGAACCAGCACGGCGGCGGTAAAGAATATCAGCGCCGGTTTGCGTACCGCCGGAACCGCCCCGACCGCGGCAATAACAAAGAGCGTCAGCGAGATAAAGTAGAGAAACACACCCACGATGGTGCCGTCAAACAGCCGATCGTACCACAATTCCACCAATCTCTTCAGATGCGACGGATATACCGCCGGATTAATGGCCGGCAGGACTTTGGCCAGGGTTTTAATTCCTTGATTGGCTTCCGAAGCGCTATTGTCCTGCCACCCCTGCCCCAGTGAAATCAAACCGAGAACAATGCTCAGAGATTGCTGCCGGGTGTAGCCGGGAACGGGCTTCACGTTGGCATTCATTTTTAACATTTTCCGGACGACCGCCCCGGTATTGGGCAGCAAATCCAACGGCACCAGCCAGTCCTTGGATTTCGCCCCCGCCGCCGGCGGTACAAATTTCATTTCCGAAGAAAGATTTTGAAACGTTTCCAGCGCCCGGCTGACTTCCGCGACACCTGAACTCAGAGCCGCGGTGGAGCTGATCTTTACCAGCAGGTGATGCACATCCGCACGGGCCATGAAATCAGGGCTGACCGTGCCCTGTTGCAGAATTCGCTTGGCCTGGGCTTTGGAAACCAACCTTCCCAGTTGTTCACGGATGGGAACTGTTTCCACAAATATGCAGTTTCGCGTGTCCCACGCCTGGGGGCGAAAGGCCATATCTAGGACGGTATAAAGCGGGTCTTGGCCGTTGATGCTGTCAAAACCGCAGATTGCCTGCACGGTTTCAGCCGCCCAACTGGCGATGGTCTTCACTTGATCATTGTTCGGGACCGCGAGAATACGCAGGGGAGCCAAGTTGATCTGCTTTTTGAACGCCGTACGATTCTGATGCTGAATTTCCGCAGTACGACGCATAAGCTTCATGCTGGGAATGGGATTGACCTGCGGCGAACCAGGCCCGATTTCCGGATGACCAGCCGGCATATCCGCGGCAGAACCCTGCTCAATGGGCATGGACGCACGGGCGTTGATTACCGCCAATGCGGGAATAGCCCCGGCTATCAGCAAAACCAACAGAGACGCAATGTGCTTGAACTTCATGAAAACACCTCTTACAAATTCCGGCTATAGGGCCGCCTCGGTTGCGCCATGGGAAGATTCAGGAGGGCGCTTTTGCGCGGCGGCAAATCGGGCCAACTGTTGCTTTTTTATATTAAGCAAAACGGGCTTAACATAAAAGGCATAACCAATTCCAAAAATAATCATGATCACGCCGACAATCATCGGATATAAGCCGTTGGTATTGCCCACCCCCAGAACCGTAAATGGTGTACCACTGGCCTGCTTTCCAAATCGCGCCTGGAAAAAATGCTGCCCATCCAGCGTTTCCGGATGGTTCAAATGAATCACCGCCACTTTCGATTGATGAGTTTTCGAATTGGTAAAGCGAACCTTGCTGATAAAATCGCGCGGAAAGCTGTTGCCGCCGGGGTAAAACAATTCCTTACATGAAAGCAGCGTCAGGGCAGCGGGAAGCTTCCATTCCAATGTGGAAAATACAAAACTGACTTTCCCCGCACCGGGTACCCGCACGGATGTCGGAGCCAGATCGCCATGCAGGCCGAATTGCTGAAACGGTATAAATATTTGATTATCCGTCCATTTTCCACGCGATACCGCAAGCTGTAAAACGCAGTGCCCCATGGTCTGTTCCAGTTGCGGCCGCCTCTGGGCCGCGGGAATCAATTCCGGACGATAGACCACATTGGCCAACTCCTGCACAGAAATGCTGAAGGGAATCCCCGCGACCGCTGTCGCCACAGGATGCCCTATGGCGATGGGATATTGGGTTACCGCCCCACCGGCGGCGCGCTGGATAATACTGAGTTTTCCCGATTTATGCTCGACAATCCAAAACTGATACCGTCGGGCATCCTCATAGCGAATATGAATTTGATGATCGATTTTAGCCGCAATGAGCTTCCGCTGACCATGGTCAAAAACAAAATCCACGGTTTTGGTCGGATACCTGAACAGTGCCACACGCTGAAAATGAAACGGCTTCTTGCCGGGTTGTGCTCGATACACATCCACCATATACGCCTGACTCTCGGCCCCTTGATAACCTTTTGACAGCAAGGGCATTTTTATTTCGCGCTTGGGAATGAGCGTATACGGGGTACCGTGAAGAACGATTTTTTCGTTGGGTTTGATGACCAGCACCTTGCGGAAATGATCCGCTGGAATACTGACAATTAACGCGTTATTACCCTTAAAGCTCGTCGTGATATCACGCAGACGGCGGGCACTGGGGTGATACAGATATTCAATGCCGCAAGGCAACCCGGAATCCGCCACACGCAAGCGCGGCGTTTTGGCCAGCAGCCATTGGCCGCCGCTGGCCATGCCGGTGGCACTTAAATTAAATTCCAACGCGGGCTTTCGCACCGGCTGCCCGGGCTGCCGCTGCACGGCCAGTGCTTCCAGATGCGTATAAGGATAATATCCCACCACGCGCACCTTCAGACCCTTTAACTGTGGCGAAAGTCGCGCTACCATTTTGGCGGGGGCGGCGACATTCAGGGGATGATGATTTTTGCTTGAACGTTCTCTGAACAATGGCAGAGAAGGCAGCGGCAACATGGCGGATTTGCCGTTTGTACCGGGGGCCTGCATAAAAAGCGCCCGTTCAGAATTGTCATAATAATGATGCACGGTCTGGTGCAGGAAAATCCGCACCATGCCCTCTTTTTTCAAACCGAAGTAGAAAAACAGCCCCACCAGCAGCGTAATAATACCGGTATGCACGGTCCAGACGCCGAGTTTGTAAAGCGTTAAAGGAATTTTCCGAAGCGTAACGGTAATCAGCGTGGTAGCCAGAAGGGCCATCAGTATCACCATGGGCGGGGCATTAAAAAAGCCCATGGTCGATACATCAAAATAGCTGCGCACACTTGGCAGACCGGAACCAACGGCAATATAAGCAGTGGTTAAAAAAAGCCACACCAGCCCCAGCTTTACGGAACTGAAAAATTGCACCAGCCGCCCGACCGGGCCGTTATACGACGCCAGCCGATCAAGAAACCGTCCAACCGCAGCCGGGCCGCGACCGATGCGCAAGACAACCCGTTCGGCCAGCCACAGGGGCGGTGCAACCTTGGGCGCGGTTCCGGGCGGCATCGCGCCGGGAGTTGGTGCATTAAGCGTTTGGGTCATCTTGTTCCTCTACCGCAGGGTCTGGACGGTTTCTTTCCGCGCACAAAACCTGAAAACTTCGATTGTAGCGAAATGCGGCCTGCAAGTCTTGTGAAATTAATCACAAATTGAAAAATAGGATTTTCACCTAGTTATTCACACATTTCAA
>JAJZCT010000238.1 GCA_021828925.1 Planctomycetota bacterium | reverse complement strand
AGCCATTACAAACTCCTTATGGTTGGTCAGAATTCCACTATCGGCCAATGCCGATTTTCGCCGCATCATTCTAAACGCATTTCTGTTTTTCACCAACCGTATCATTAGGATTTAATCCTATACTTGACCTCGAACTTTGGCCTAGGGCGGATACAGCCATTTTCCTATTTTATTGCATGGCCGTATTGCATAAGATGTGTTGATGAGACGGCAGGAGCCGGCCACGGATCATCCGGGCGCTCCGGCAGCCCCGGCTGTGGCCGGATGTGATTCCCGCCGGATGCGGTGAATCGTATACGGCGATGTGTCGAAGGCAGAAAAAAAGAGAACGAATATGGAAGCGATTAAACTGTGTTGTGCCAAGTGCGGTTTTGTGGTTGAAGAATATACGGCCGTGGAGCTGGCCGAAAATCTCCGCAAGGCCAAGCGGTGTCAGTATCTGTTGCAGAAATCATCCATTTGTCCGTCCTGTCTGGCGTCGGGCCGACTTAAGGAGCTTCGCACCCAAGTCGATGATAATGCGACAGTCGGAGCGAAGCCGCCGGCCGCCCCCGGTGTTGCGGCCGCCCATGAAGAGCATCCGCGGTCACCGACACCGATGATGGATGCAATCTCAAAGGGTTCGTGGCCCAGCCATGCGGCCGAACTGAAGAAAACGCACTATCCGCTCCAGATGTATGAACAGGCGCTCCAGAAACGCGCAACGCAATGGGGCTACGGCGGATATGTGTCGCTACCGGGCGTGGCGGCGGGGGTTTTGGTTCGGGCGTCAGCACGGCCGGACATCACCAAAGGCTCAAATTTTCTCCGCATCATGGATCCGTGCGGCAATTTTTTCAAAACCGATGCGATGAGAGGTCTTTGTGACATCGCGGACAAATATGCGTACGGTTTGCTGCACCTGCTTAGCACGGGCGGTGATCTGGAAATGCTGGGCATTCCCACGGAAAACTTGAAACCGGCGGTAGATGAAATTATGGCTCTGGGATTTGATGTTGGATCCACCGGTGACGACTACCGCACCAGTGAAGAGTGCATCGGGCCGGCCAAGTGCGATTTGCCGCTTTACGACACGCTGGGATTTCGCGAAGCTTGGTATAAGCGGTTTCTGGAGGATGTGCAATACCCCCGCTTCCCGCACAAATTTAAATGTAAATTTGCGGGATGTCCCAATGATTGCGTACGCGGCGGGCAAAAGGCGGATGTCTTCGTTTGCGGCGTATTCCGGGATTTGCCGGTCATCGATCAACCGAAAGTTGCGGCATGGGTAAAAGGCGGGGGGGATATCAGCACAGTTTGCACGCGGTGCCCGGGCGGCTGTTTGAGTTGGGACGCCAAGCAGGGGTTGGGCATTGATGGGGACAGTTGTCTTCGTTGTATGTACTGCATTAATAAAATTCCCGGCGTGCGCCCGGGGGGTGATCGCGGAGTGGCGATTCTGGTGGGCGGTAAATTACGCGGCAAATATGGACCCATGCTGGCCAAAGTGTTGGTGCCGTTTATGAAAGCCGTGCCGCCGGATTATAAAGAAGTTTTTGATCTCATTGAACGTATTACGGCGGTGTATGACGAGCATGCGCGCAAAAAAGAGCGTATGGGTGACTTTTTGCTGCGGATCGGCATGGTCGAATTTTTCCGCCTGGTCGGAGTTGAACCATCCGCACAGCTTTTCGATCGCCCCCGTACCAATTTGTATTACCACTGGGAACCCGAGGAAGTCAAGGCTGAAATTGCTCAAAGGAATATAGCCGGTCAATCTGTTAGTAAGGAATAAAATTATGCCAGGCATAGGAATACCACCGCTGGAAGCGAATTTGCCGCCGATTGTCAAGCGCAATTACGGCCAATGGATTTCGCATGAACACCCTCGTCCCGGGGTCATCAAGCATGATTCCCAATCCGGAGAGGCGTGTTACACGGTACGCGCCGCGATGCCGCCCAACGCCCGGGTCAGTACGCAAACGATGCGGCAACTGTGTGCCGTCGCTGACGCGTTTTCAGAAGGATACTTCCGCGTGACGCAACGTAATAGCTGCGAATTCGTCGGGGTGCCGGAAGACCGCATTGAGCCGCTCATCACGCGGTTGGCCGAAATGGGGTTTCCCGTGGGCGGCACCAATCGCTCGCTGCACAATACGGTGTGCTGCACCGGTTATTTGCATTGTCATTTGGCGGCGACCGATCCTGCGGCGATTATGAAAGCCGTCGGGGAAATGCTGCTGCATGAATTTCAGAACGACTGCCTGCCGGCAAAGTTGAAAATTAGCGGTTCCGGCTGTCTTAATAATTGCGGTGAATCTTCCACCGCTGACATTGCCGTTATTGGGGTGCATCGTGATCTGCCTCCGATCCATGCGGAGAAACTCAAAGGCTGTGAATTACCGCTGGTGATTTCAGTCTGCCCGGTCGGCGCTATCCGGCCCAAAGGTCCGGGGATGATTGAGATTGATCCGAAACGCTGTGTTCACTGCCCGGCCTGTTCCGTCGCCTGTGCCGCTATGGCTCCAATCGGTAGCCCGGACGGCGATGGCGTGGCGATTGTAGTGGGTGGAAAAGCGGGCAACACCGGAGACGGACCGGCCATGGCGAAGCTGGTGGTGCCTTATTTACCGAATAATCCACCTTTTTGGCCGGAAGTCACGGCGGTCATTCGGAAAATCGTTGACGCCTGGTCCGCCAATGCCCGCAAGGATGAGCGGGTCGGTGAATGGATTAACCGTATCGGCTGGGAAAAATTTTATGAACGGACGGCTTTACCGCTGTCATTTAAGGTTATGGATAATTACGACGCCCGCGCTATGGAGTGTGCCAAGCCCAACGTGCGTTTCACATGGTAAGAAAAGGAGTCCTATATGGCCGCTGTTACACTGGCTGGAAAACAATTTGAGGTGGATGAGGACGGTTTTATGCTCGACGTCGCGCAATGGACGCCCGAGGTGGCTATTGGCCTGGCCAAATCCGAAGGCATCGATGCGCTCACGGATGACCATTGGAAGGTGATTAACTATCTGCGCGGGTATTACCAGAAATTCAATGTTGCCCCGCCGGTCCGGATGGTCTGCAAAGAAACCGGCTTTTCACTGAAGCGCATTTATGAATTGTTCTCAACCGGCCCGGCCAAAGGCGCATGCAAGCTTGCCGGCTTGCCCAAGCCGACGGGTTGCATCTAACAGTACGGCGCGGGCCGCTGGAAAGATGCAACACCGCGTCCTGCGGGAATATAACCGACGGGGTCGCGCGGGCCGTTTTTTTGAGTTGTGTTGTTATGTCTGGTCTTTTGTTATCCGTGGTTCTGTATGTGGCTATGGCGATTTTTTTAATCGGTATGGGCCGGCGTATGTACAGGTGGATGCGCACGCCGGTGCCGCTGAAAATCGTGCTGACGCCCGGGCCGGAAAAAGCTTCAGGTGTGCTGGGGCGACTGGCCGGAGAATTGTTCGGGTTTCGTGCTCTGGCCAAGGCGGATCGTTCACTCTGGACTCCGGCCTGGTTGTTTCATGTTTCGCTGTTGCTGCTGTTCTTAGGCCATTTGGGCGGTTTGGTGATTCCCCGCATCGCGCAGGCGTCCCTGGGACTCAACGAGAACCAATTTGAATACATGGCGCAAGTCGTCGGCACCGGCGTGGGCATTCTGGCGGCAGCCGCGCTTTTATGGCTGCTTCTCCGGCGATTGCTTCTGCCGCGCGTGCGGTGGATTTCCACCTTCAGCGACTATTTCGCTTTGGTGCTGTTGCTGCTGATTATTGCCACCGGCAATGCCATGCGTTTCATGGGCGGCCTGAACATTATACAAGCCCAACGGTTTGTCGCGGGCTGGTGGACACTCCATCCGGTGGCACCGCCGCGCGATCCGATGTTCACTGTTCATCTGCTTCTGGTGTGCGCGCTGCTGATTTATATTCCGTTTAGCAAACTTGTTCATATCGGCGGCGCGGCGCTATTGAGCCCGACGCTGAATCAACGCAATAATCCGCGTCAACAACGCCATGTTAATACTTGGGAAAAAACCAATGGAAATTCCCCAGCTTCATCCTGATGCCGCCGCCGGCGTCCAAGCGCATCGTGCCAAAAAAGAATTGCTGGCACCGCTGGGATTGCCGCCGGAACTGCCTCCGGATTGGCGGGAGAAGGCGTTGTGTAAATTTGATGAGCTATTACGGCAACGGCGCTCGCTGTCGCTATATTTGGATATTTGCGTCCGCTGTGGAGCTTGCGCCGATAAATGTCCATTCTTTCTGGGCACTGGCGATCCTAAGAATATGCCCGTCGCCCGCGCCGAACTGCTGCGGAAAGTATATCGGCGGCATTTTACCGCCGCGGGCAAAGTCTCGGGCGCTTTGGCGGCTGGCGAGGAACTCTCCGACACGGTACTGCGGGAATGGTTTACCTATTTTTACCAATGTTCGGAGTGTCGGCGCTGCGCGGTGTTTTGTCCGTTTGGCGTGGACACGGCGGAAATAACGATGGCGGCGCGTGAAATTATGGCCTCCATCGGCGTGGCCCCGAAATATGTCACCGAGGTCATTAAAAAGGCGCATGAAACCGGCAATAATATTGGCATTCCGGAAGCCGCATGGATAAATAGCTGCCAATTTCTGGAAGAAGAACTCAAGGAACAAACCGGCTTGGATATTAAAGTCCCGGTTAATCAGGCGGGTGCCGAGGTACTGCTGGTGCCGCCCTCGGCTGATGTGTTTGTCAATACCGATACGATGATGGGTTATGCGCGTTTTTTTTACGCGGCGGGCATCAGTTGGACCACCAGCTCCTACGCCAGTGAGGCGGCCAATTTTGGAATGTTTCTCAATTATGATCAGCTCAAAAAAGTGAATCTCCGAATGTTGGACGCGGCTCGCCAACTAGGCGTCAAGCGTTTGGTCATGGGAGAATGCGGCCATGCCTGGCGCGCGGCTCAGGCGTTCATGGATACGCTTAACGGTCCCGTGGATTTTCTGGAACCGCCGTGTCCGGAACATATTTTGGAATTGGCGGCCCGGTACATCCGTGCCGGTCGCCTTAAACTCAATAAATCCGCTAATGATGGTCTGGCCGTCACCTACCATGATCCCTGTAATCTCGCCCGCGCCGGCGGGCTGCTGGAGGAGCCGCGTGAAATTCTACGCGCCGTCGTCAGTGATTTTCGTGAAATGCCCGCCGATACCATTCGGGAAAAAACATTCTGCTGCGGCGCGGGTGCCGGCCTGCTGACGGATGAACTTATGCCCACGCGAATGAAGGGGGCCAAGCCGAGAATGGAAGCCTTTCGCACCACCGGTGCCACCCATCTGGCCGTTCCTTGTGCTATCTGCAAGGCCCAGTTTCCGGTCGCGTTCAAACATTACGGCGTAGACGCCCAGGTGGTTGGCGTCATGGATTTATTAGGTAAGGCCATTGTACTGTAAAAATACGGAGGTGCTTTATGTATGTCATCGTGATCGACGAAACAAAATGCAACAACTGCGGTGAATGTGTGAAAATATGTCCCAATGAGATCTATAAGATCGTCAATGATAAGGTAACCGTGGGCGACACCACTGAATGCAGCAACTGTCAGAGCTGCATTTCCATGTGTGAACCGCAGGCTATTACTATTTCCGAAATATAAGGGGTTCCTATGAGTCTGATTTCCATCAAACATGAAAAAGATTACCGTGTCCGCGCCACCATTCGCCGGCATCAGTTGGTGCTTGACGTTCCAGCCAATCAGGGCGGGACCGACGCAGGCCCCACACCGGTTGAACTGCTGGCCGCGGCGCTGGGATCGTGCGTGGCCATGCATGTCGCCAAGTACTGTAAAGGGGCGAAGCTTCCCTATGAGGGATTCGGTATCGACGTGGACCACCAAGTTGTCTCCAATCCGCTGCGGATCGGATCCATGGCG
>JAJZCT010000237.1 GCA_021828925.1 Planctomycetota bacterium | reverse complement strand
CCGACAATTTCCTGTTTGCCGTTATTTTTAAATCCGGTGATCACCGGATTGGCTTTAGGGGCAAGCATACCGGAATGGTGCGGCGTACGGTTGGTATCTAAACTCACGGCCATGCAACTGGTCTGATTCGGCGGTCGTAGGCCATTTCCAATGCCCAGATACACGCCAAAGTCCGGACAGGTTACTTTCACAACCACCGGGCCGGGATTATAAATCTGCCCGGTCTGGGGATTACCGTAACTGAAAAACGCCGTGGGATTTTTCGGAATCCAGAAAACCTGCCCTGCGGCATTAAGCGTCAAGGTCTTTTCCTGGGTATTCATGGGGTTGCTGCGCTGCACCAACGTAACATCAATCGTTACCGGCTTGGGGGAAGGCAGGGCATGAACGACGGCAAACTGGAACTCAAACATGGGGCGGTAATACTCGGTGGCCGGCAACGAAGGAAATTCAAAGTACAGAACTTCGGAACTTCCGCCTTTCAGCAACCGAGTCGGAGGGTTAGTTTGGTAGTTCACGTAGCCGGCAATGCCAAATTTTCCCGACACATAATTCTGCGCCTGAAGCATGCCATGCTTAGCGAGGTATTTCACGCCGGTATCCGGCGGCATGCGGCGCTGGACCTTGTCATAGCTTTTTTTCTGCATGGCATAAAGCACTTGCGCATCATGGCGGATTTTTAAATCCACCACTTTCATATAACCCCACGTGAGGATCATCATGGTCACCAGCATGATGGCACCGGCGGCGGAAAGCCCCATGACTTTCCCCAGCAGCAGTTCCAAGCGAGAAATCGGCTTGCTGCCGGTAGTCACCAGCGTGTGGCGCTCCCGTTCACGTGGAAGCGTTACGCAGGCCAGAAGCCCAAGATAAATCAGTAAAATTAAAGCCTGTGCGCGGAGAAAAATGGTCATGTAAACGCGGACCACGCCCGATGGTTCATAGCCACGGACAATCAACACGCCCAGCAGCACGCATACCCCAAACCAAACCAGCGGCACCGCCCACATGCGGGCATTCCACGCCTCAGAAATTGTCACGCGGCCGATGGCCCACGCCCGTGAGAAACCGCGCCCCAGGCGGGCAATATCCCGAAAAGCCGTCAGCACAAAGGCCAGAATCAACAGCACAACTACCACATCGGCAAAGATGCTGACATAGTGGTGCTGCGACGGGGGATGATAAACGGTTCCCAAAGCGATTCCCCCTCCGGCAAGTTTTGGCCCTAATTGTTGTAATAATCCAAGCATGTAAATACTTCATTCCTGACTATCGCGGTACGCCACGGACAAGCCAAATGTTTTTATCGGAGTTCTCCGCTGCGTTTGCGAGCCACAAGCTCTTTGAACAGATCTTCCAGTCGTACCCGGGCACGGCCCGTGAGAATTTCTACAGCGCCCTCCTGCTCGGCGATCTGGGTGAGCTTGGCCTGCAGCGCATCGGACACGTTGCGTGCGGAAAGCTGAAATACGTCCTTTTTCTCCAGCAGGTCACGCAACGCCCCTTCCAGTTCAATGCGTCCCCGGTATAAAATTACCAGCCGATCGCAGACATCCTCAACGTCCGCCAATTGGTGGCTTGAAAGCAAAACGGTTTTTCCCGCCTCCTTCAACCGCATGATCATGTTTTTAATTTCCAGCATGCCCACCGGGTCCAGACCCGATGTCGGCTCATCCATAATAATTAAATCAGGATTGTTCAACAGCGCCTGCGCCAATGCCACACGGCGCGTCTGCCCCTTGGAATAAGTACCGATTCTCCGCCCCCGCACGCTGGGATCCAGCCCGACAAAATCCAGATAATAATCCACCGCCCGGCGGCGCTCGGCCCGATTCATATTGAATAGCCGAGCGTAAAAATCCAAGGTCTGACGGGCATTCAGAAAGCGATACAAATAGCTTTCTTCCGGCAGATACCCGATGCGCCGCCGGGTTTCCTGATCGCCGGCGGGTTGCCCCATCACCAGCGCATCACCCGAGGTTGGATTGATCAATCCGAGCAATAATTTAATCGTCGTGGTTTTACCGCTTCCATTAGGCCCTAATAAGCCGAAGATCTGGCCCTGATCCACGCGCAGATTCAACTCTGTCAGAGCGGGCACTTGCTGGCTTTTGAAAAAGCCGGGATAAACCTTGGAGAGCTGTCTTGTTTGAATTGCCTGACTGTCCGCAACCATCCATAACTCCAGAATAAGCCCCGCAATGGGGTACGCTTGCCACGAACTTACTGCGCTGACTGAATATTAACCTTTTTCGGCGGCGGCGGCATTGACAGAATAATCTGCTGGTGCGGCTGCACGAAAAATACCCGTCCCACGTTGTTCATTACATTGCTTAATGTATCGTTTAAAAGTTTGAGCGTAATAACCCGTGGATTCTGCTTATATTGTGCAAGAACCTGGCTGAAGGCATTGGCCTCACCCTGGGCTTCATCCACGGTGCTGGCGGCTTTCGCCTGTGCTTGATTCAAAATGGTCTGGGCCTGTGCATTGGCCAGAATCACAAGCTGATTGTACTGTTTTTTCGCATCCTGGTGATCCTGATTTTTCTGCTGCCGGGCGTTCAGCACTGCAGAAAATGCTGCGTTGACCGCACTTGGCCAGTGAATGTACTTAAGTTCCACGCGCTCCACCTGAGCACCAAGATTAAGCTTGCCGACCAGCCGTTGCAGGCCGGCCGTGGGCTTGACCGGGTCATAGAGTTCCTGCTCCACCTGTGTTTTGCCGCTGTACAGGGCTTCATCCACGGTAGCATAAGCGAGTTTATGAATTAACTCCCGGTCCGTCAGCAGGCTCATCACTTCATTCCATGCCTGGTTGGGCAACCCACCCGGCGGCTGATAAACCGCAAGGATAAATTGCAGCGGATGGGATATCTGATATTGCACCGCCACGCGTGCATGGAGAATGTTTTTATCACCCGTGATCAGATATGGATTAAAAATGGCATTCAGCAATCGCTTGGAATATCCCCGACGCAGATAAGTTTTCTCAAGATTGGCGGAGGCCGCCGGAGAAGAATTAAAATCACTGACTTCCAGCAGGTGTTCACGCTCCAGCGGAACAATGTGCACAGTGTCAATGGGCCAGGGAATGTGATAATGCAATCCCGCTTCCATTAACAGCGCATGTTTGCCGCCGGGGAGCATTTCATATTGTCCCAGCCGTTCGACCACCGCCACTTCGCCCACTCCGACCTGATAAAACCCGCTTAGTATCCAGACAATCACGATACCGATGACAAAGTAAAGCAGGACAAATTGCGGGCTGGTCCAGCGGCTTGTCGGCGACTCGGACGGCAATACGTTCAGCACATGGTCATGATCGTGATCATGCGTATGAGAATTATGATGTTCATCAACCTGGGTCATGCGTTCATTCCTGAGAACCTTAGTGTACTTATCCATTCACCGGGCATTACACGACGAGCCTTACTTGGCCGCCGGCGGGTCCGCTTTTATCAGCGATTTCGCTCCGGAGCCTTCCACCATTTTCAACTGCGTAAAAAGCGGTTCGGTAACCGGATTGTTGGGCGTCAGGACCCAATACGTGCTATTCCCCATGGAATTCTGGAACAATTGCAATGATTTCCAGAAGCGATAAAACTGCCGGGCCTGAGGGGTTTCCTGTACTGAATTCAAAATAGCATAGGCGCTGGCGTCCGCCTGTCCGCGGATAATGGCGGCCTGCTTGCTGGCCGTACTGCGAATTTCTGTGGCTTGTTCGCGCCCCTGTGCAATGGTAATCTGCGCCTGCTTTTCCCCCTGATTAATGTATTCGCTGGCAATTTTATTGCGCTCCGCGGTCATGCGCTGATAAACGCGCGCTGCGACATCAGGCGGGAATGTCATGCGTGCAAAGCCGACTTTCACCACATCAATACCCAGCGACCGCATGCCCACATCCACTTTTTGCTGAATATTTTGCTCCGCCTGCTGCATTTTTAATCGCTTAACATCCACATTGAACATTTCATCAAGCGTGTAATGCCCAATCTGCCGAAGGACCGCGCTTTGTATTTTGTTATCCAAATACCGCTGAACCGCAGGCGTGCCCCCCGGCAACCGGTCCACGTACAGCACCGGATCAACAATTTTCCACAGCGCAAATGTGCGTATGCTGATCGGCTCACCGGCACTGGTGCTGACTTCCCGGTTATCGCTCTGGTACAAATGCAGCCGCATATCCAGGCGAATCACGCGGTCCGTCGGGTAGCATAAAAACCAGTTGTAGCAGATCCGCGTCGGGTGTGAAACAATTTTCCCAAAGCGATCCAGCAGTATCTTCTGATAGGGCTTGGCGACAACGGTGCATAGTTCGCAGAATAGCACGACCAGTACAACCGCGACGATGGTTCCAATAGCTAACTTACGCATGATACTTCCTTAAGGATTCCGTAATTCAAATTCCCTGTAAACCTGATAAACTTGGGCCGAAGTTTTTCAGCCTCACGCTATTGCGGCGCACCGCTTTGACTTCCCGGCGTGTTCGGCCCGCCCGGTCCCCCCGGCGTTCCCATGCCGCCCGGCGGTCCTGACGGCGGCGGCACCATCATGCTGCCTGATGACCGATGGCCGATCTGCCAAATTTCGGGCGGCGTTACGTCTGGGCCTAACACAACCTTGTTGACCCGCCCGAACATCTTGCTCAACGACTGATAGAACGCCCACGACATGGCCGCAGGGGCAGCTTTGGCAAAGGCCTTGGACTGCACCGTCAGCGCCTTGGCTCGCCCCTGTTCAATATTGACCACCTTGGCGGCGTAACCGTCGGCCGCCAATAACTTACCCTTGCCATAACCTTGCGCCTGCGCTACATCCGCGTAGGCTTCGGTTTGCGCCTCGTCCACCAACTGCTCTTGAATTTCCCGCGAAGCAACAACATTTTCAAACGCCGCGGCCGGTCCTAACAATCTTCCTTGCGCGGTATTTTGCGTCTGACCTTTTGGCGGATGAATATCTTTGATTTCCACGCTCAAAATCACAACGCCGGACTTCATCTGATCCAATACCTTCTGCATGGCCTGTTTGATGCTTTCGGATACCGGCCCGACGTTGGATTCCATGATCTGCTTGAGTGTATTTTGTGCAAATACCCGCGTAACCGCATACAAAAGCACCTGATGCACCAAAGCGGAATCCATCCGCCGCAGATGCAACGCGGAGCCGGCCCCCGTCAAGCCGCCCACTTCGATGATGTTGCTCGTTGAGACATGATCAAAAAATTCGCCGGGATTTTTCACCCGCCACCACGCCGCCACAAAGCCATCGAGCAACTGCGATGCCGGGCTGCCGTCCGGATTGACATCCCCGGTCAAAAATTCCTGATCCGGTATGGAAATGTGCTGACTCCAAAAGGAGAACGCATTGTTGCCCAGCAGATTTTTATCACGCTCTTCCGAGCCAACCACCACCAGATTGACTTTATCCGTGGGTTCATCTTGCAGTTTATCAATCGGCCACGGCCACAAAATATGCAGGCCGGCCTGTAATGGATGCGCCAAATTCTCCGGAGTTGTCACACCCAGATGTTCAAGAATACCCACCTCACCGGTCGGCACAACGTGCATGGTGCTTAATAGCACGACAAACAGAAAACCCGCAATCAAGATACGTGGAATTAACCGCGAAAAAATGGCGACGACCGTCGTGCCGCTGCTGGCCATGCCGATGCTTTCGGAAACCAGCACCTTAATACCGACGATCCATCCGCTGGAAAGCATGGGCACCAGCGGCAGTTGCTGCAAATCCACACCGGCCTGGTCGAGTTCCACAATCCCACCATGGCTGCGGATGGAATTAATGCCCAGTTCAAAGGCTTGTAATACCAGCACCGCACCGATGAATATCGCAGCCGTCTGACTGGCGTAATCCACCTTGGCCCACACCGCAATGACCGCCGCCAAT
>JAJZCT010000236.1 GCA_021828925.1 Planctomycetota bacterium | reverse complement strand
TGCGGGTGTGCCAATGAATTTGCCGCGAAGAGCGATCCCGGCGCAATGGTCCGGGCGGTTGCCGTGGCAACAGGGAATTCACGGGCGACGGTCAGCTTCAGTACGACGCTTTGAGCGGTTGGGTTCACCGCCTTGTAATATACGGTCTGGCGGTTTGCAGTGAGCGTTGCATCAGCCTCCAGGGGTGATGCGTTGCTGGCACCTACGCGATACTTGGCGAAGTGATCGCGCCAGAGTTTCTCAACAACATAATTGGGAGCCGGGAACCATGAACAGCGGTTGAAATTGATGAAGGCATTATTCCAACTGTTCTCGCGAACCCAGCGCAGCAGCAACGCCGGCGTAGAGAGCCGCACCAGCGATCCCTGCTGCTCAAAGCCGATAAGTATCCCGCCGGCAAAAAGACCGGTCCGCCAGTCAATGCATTGCGCGTTCCATTCAGAAACAAAAAGCTTGCAATGCGGGCTGGCGGAGGTGTGTATAAATTGTCCGGTTTTCCGGATAAACGCGATGTATTGTTGTGCCGCCGTCAGGAAGCCATTGGGTGGCACATATTGATGCAGGCTCAGGTAATCAAATAATCCGGCGGGAGCAAGCGTAAGTAGCTGTCTGTTCCATTGTTGATCAATGCCACTACCGCCGCAGGCGATGATGCGAATGGATGGATCCAGCTTTTTCATGGCCGGTACGAACAGCCGCAGCACCTTGGCATACTGGCGAGGATTCAGGCCGTCCCGGCCCCACCATATCTCGTTGCCAATTTCCCAATATTTGACGTTATATGGCTGAGGATGGCCATATTTGGATCGCAAAGCACCCCATTTATTGGTGGCGGGAGCATTACAATACTCCAGCCAGTGGCAGGCCTCCTGAACATATTGCGATCGCACCGCAGCGCTGGCCTTGTCCGGACCGATATTGATGCATATTTCCGGCTGTGCGCCGGTTAAGCGGCACAAATGCATGTATTCGTCTGTGCCCAGGGCGTTGGGGTCCATATCATCCCATATTTCGCCCTCGGAAACGCGATCCGCCTGTGGACCGATGCCGTCCATCCAGTGATAACTGTCAGAATAGCCGCCGCCCGGCCAGCGGATCAATGCGGGCTTCAACGCCTGCAGGGCTTTGAGCGTATCGGGTCGAAAGCCGCCCAGTTTTCGGGCTGCGTCCGACATCATGGACACCTGATCGAGATAAGCAGCGCCGGCCCCGGTAAAGCCTATTTGCAGCACGGCGTGATGAACGGCTGTGCGCGTGTTGAATGCAAAGCCAATGCGCCGCCAGCGCCGGGATGAAATGCCGGCGACTTTCTGACCCAGCAGGGTCTTACCGCTGATCAAACGAATCGTCACTTTATGTGGCGTTGTATCGCGCACCCAGAGCGAACCTTGATACGTTCCGGCCGCGGCCAGACAGATATCCGGCTGCCGTACCCCGGTTTCACCCGTGCTTGAGGTAATTTTCACACAGATGCGGCTGTTTCGCGGGTCGGTGGTGGAGCGTCTGACCGTTCCCGGGCCAAAGCGGGTCCAGAATCGGGTGGCCAGATGCGATATTTTCCTTACCGGCGGCAAGCCCTGAAAAAGAACATGGTCCCCGTCCGCCAGTGATTTAACCACAAGATTTTTATATGCGGCTTGAGTGTGCCATGTGCCTAATGCAACGCCACCGGCGAGTGTTCCATGCCGCACGATCCTGTCAAACAACATTCGCCCATTAACCCAGGCTTGAATATGTGATCCATCGCAATGCAAACGGATGTGATACCAGCGGCCGCGTTGAATGTGCATGGTGGGCTTGGAGACGATAATGCCGGGTCCCGGATTTCCGCCGGCGCGTTGTAACGCATCACGGCTGTTGTTCCAACCGCCCAGATTCAGAGCAAACCAGTGTCCGCCATCGTGGTTGTAGAAGTAGATCATAAATCCTTCCGCGCCGCCGAGCTTTTTTGCGTCCACGGAAAGCTGATAGTGACTCCAATTGGCGGCTCCGATGGCTTTCCGCACATTTGCTGCCAGACTGAGCTGGCGGATCTCATTGCCCTTACGCAACCACTCTCCACCCGGGGAAGACAGCGGTTCTTCAAAACTGCGGTTCCATATCAGCTCGCCCCAGATGCCGTTGTCCGCGGAATGGTATATATGCTCAAGGAACTGGCTGTAGATGCCATGGCTGATGGTATTGCGAACCAAATGCGGTTTAACCGTTACGCTTATCGTCCGAGCCGCGCTTGCAACGGTTGCGCCTCCGGCGGAAGAAACGGCGGAAAACCCGATGAAAAGCATCAATAACACGGTAATAAGGCCATTGTTCTTGTGGAATATCAATGTAAACTCCTTTAAATACGCGCGATGGACTTAAAGCGCCCGGTGATCACAAGGGCCACGCGGTGCCAAGCTTGGATATATACGGTACTTCGGTAAGCGATGCTACCGTGGAAAGTCGGATTGCCTGCGGCACGGGCGGGTTGTTGCAATCGTTCGGTGCAGGGTCATAAGCGTGTTGTCCCGCAGCTCCGGATGCGGTGATTACCGACGAAAGGTAGCCATTGATCATGACGCTCCGGAAGGCGTGGTTTTGCGGATGCGTCGTGCAACCGCCGTATCTGCTTTGCACCTTTCCATCCAGCAGTACCTCGGGACACACGAATATCCTGGACTGCGCATAAAGTGACCGGGCGGACTTTCCGGCCTGAGCAAGGGCCGGCAATAACAGTGAAATTAACAGGGCGATAATGCTGATGACTACCAGCAATTCAATGAGTGTAAATGCCGCGATCCGAGAGAGCCCGGGCCGCAATGAACCATTCTGGATTGCCGATCTGGAGGCTTGAGGCATTCCCTGCTTATTTAGATTATCGACTATTGGACCTTGAATGTGGGAAACAGCGGCCATGGAACGTCTCATTGTGCAAGGGAATTCAAGCCGGGGCGGCGGCATTGCTTGGGTTGCCAAATGCCGCCACCCCAGAATGTTTATCGGTTTCAGGCCGCAGACTTGTTGTGCTTTTTCAATAACAGCAAGCCCATGGCACCAAATACCGTCAATCCCAGGGACGCAGGCTCAGGAACTGGTACCGGGCCCGTCGCGAACGTATTGGACACATCCGTGGCACTCAACGCGTTATTGTAAATGTCGAATTCGTTAATCGAGCCGTTGAAACCAGGATCCCCGGAGTAAACAGACTTTCCGATATACGCGAGAGAATCTGAAAGCCCGGAGAGCAGGTTCTTCGACGGAACAGTGGTGCTGTTCTTTAATACACCGTCCAGGTAAATGCTCAAGGTGCTGTTATTGTCGGTGATCACAAGTTCATGCTGCCCATTGCCGACGATCGTTGACGTCAGTCCCCCGTTGATGGAGGTTTCACCGTACGTATATCCTGGCTCTGTGGACGGACCGGCGCTGATTGCGGTTCTGTAGTTAGCTGTCCTTCCGGTAGTCGGGTTGGCAATAATATAGCCATAACCGTATCCGCTGTTGGTGCCGCCAAAGGAGAAGAGCTGGCTATTTACCGGGGGCGTGGTTGGAGCGGTGAACCAGGTCACAAATGAGACGGCTGTGTAGGAACTGATGTCAATGGTCGATGCCGGCAGGCTAACGTAGTCGGCGTTGTTGCCCGTAAGCACAAGCTGGCCGTTGGAGATTGTCGCTGCGCCCGTCAGCGTACCGTTGGCGGTACCGACGCTGTCGTTGGCGGTGCCGTCGTTGAAGGTGTACTGGTGGACTATTGAGGCATGTGCGGACTGCCCCGCCATGGCCAGCGCCGCGACCGCAATAGCTGTCAGAGAGGCTTTGAAAGTATTACGCATGGTGAATTCTCCTGAATAACGAACTCGTGAACTCTTTCCCCCGCCGAACATCGGCGAGCGGCTTTGAAAACGGATTTTTGATGCCGCGCTCCCATCACGACAGCACCATATATTCGATACCCGAAAGTCTATATTCAGTGGGCTTGAAATGGAAGAGACATTTGTCGCAAATCATGATAAAATGTGGGACATATTTCGGCACCTCCCGGAAAGTGCAAGGTGCCGACAAGAAAACACCATGGAGGTCGTCTATGCCGGCTGCAAGCAACAGGCCCGATAAAAATCCCGCTGCGCCCCACCTTCGTATCGCTGTAGGATTATGGGACTGGTCGCAATGGTGCCGCAGCCTTCTGCACGGCGTTCAGAGTTACGCCCATGACAAGCCTTACTGGCGCATTCATGCCGTGGTGGGGCCGGAAGAAACGCGGACGCTTTTTCGTGGCCCGCAGTATTGGGATGGCATTATCTCTCCGGTGTTGCGCGATGTGCCCGCCATTTGCCGCATGGTACGGTCAAAACGGACGAAAATTGTCTCCTGTACCGCGGTTCCACCGGTAAAGCTGCTTCAGCTCCCAGCCGTCCGTGTCAATGACATCGCGGTGGCCCAGGCGATCGGAAAGCATCTGATGGCGGGTGGTTTTCGCCAATTCGCTTATGACGAAACCATCCGGAGTATTCCCCATCACGATTTTCGCCGGGATGCGGTTATTCAATTTGCTCAATCGGTCGATTGTCCGTTGCATCTCTCGAAACGACGCGGCAGCACGGAACCAACTTCGCGGGAATTAAGGCGCTGGGTAAAAAACTTGCCCAAACCCATCGGCATTTTTGCATGGAGCATGGCCGCCGCCCGGACGATCCTCAATGCCTGCGCCGGCATCGCAGTGGCCGTACCGGAGCAGGTTGCGGTCGTGGCCTGGGATGACGACGTGGTTCTTGCCGAGAGCGTTGCACCAACTATTTCCGCTGCGGTTCTACCGACGCAGCGCCTGGGATACGAGGCCGCAAAACTGATGGATCGCCTGCTGTCACAGAAGCATTCCGCCGGTGGGGAGATCGAACCGGTGATCATTGAGCCGTCAGGAATGCTGCAGGTGCGCCAATCTTCTGATGTTAATTCAATTCCGGATCGTGTCGTTCATCTTGCGGCACAATATATCCGTGAGCACGCTGCGGAAAATATTCGCGTGACCGACGTTATCCGGCACATGCGCGTTTCTCAAAGCAAGTTGGAACGGGACTTTAAACGCGTCATGGATAAAACGCTCAATGCCGCAATTGTTGATGCTCACATTGAGCGGGCGTGCCAATTGCTTGTTGAAACGCGCTGGCCGATGGAAAAGATCTTCGCCCGCGCCGGTTTCGGCACGAAGCGCCACTTTCATCGCGCATTCGCCGCTGCCATGGGATCCAGCCCCGCCGAGTACCGCAAGCGGTTTTCGCTGTGACGTCCTGTTGCCGCGCCGCAGTGTCTGGGCATGCCATTCATGAAACGCGGCCACTGTGTTGCTCAGGCCGTCTACAGCACGAACTTCGGAAAACGCACACAGGCAACTTCAATATTCGGGCATGAATGGCCGCGTAATGAATCGCACTACTGCGGGACAGCGTGCTTATGCCCGGTCCCGGGAATGATCACGCATGATTTCCCATTCTGACAACATTTTATCCTTTTTCTCTGCCGTACTGGGGCATTACCGCGCGGATTTTACAATATCAAACTCGCGAATAACCGGCCCCGCGGACTTGATACGCGGATGTATCGCCCGGCCCCATTGGTATGCCCCGATGATAACCTTCATGGGGAATCGTGCTCTCGGTGCAATGGGCAGAAAGTTCAAGGTCCGATTATCCGCGGCCAACTGCACCGGTCCGCTGATGACAAAAAACTGCACCGGCAACCCCAGGCTTGATGTGGCATGCAGGAGAATGGATCGCGTTCCTGCGGCCACATTCATCAGCGCCGGAAAATCAATGCGTTGCGACTTACCTGCCGTATTTCTATCCGCCAGCCAGAAGTGAGCCGGCCGATCAGTCGATTGATACTGCGCATCGCCAGGGCTGTAGGCGATCACCCACGGCTCCCATGGCGGCCCCTGCCGC